>JAYELB010000138.1:0-14803 GCA_034717055.1 Methanobacteriota archaeon | reverse complement strand
ATACCGATCATGAGCCATGAACCATCCACACTCAGCCGCAAAACCCAGGAAACTCCTCTCTTAAGTTACCATTCCATCAAATCCACATCTTCGCCCTTCCAAAAGAGCGAGACTGCGTATCACACTCGCGAGAGCTTAGAAAGAGAAAACTTGCACGCTGGACGAGATATAGTCTCGTATTCCAAATCATCTTCGATGCAACTTGTTCATCCGGAATTAGAAACCAAAAGAGAACCAGCGCCTGTGCTTGTGCGTCAGATACCGGTCGTGAGCCATGAACCATCCACACTCAGCCGCAAAACCAGAGAGACTTCTGTAATAACCCAGCGAGGTGTATCATCGATCTTTAAATCGCCTTCGATGCAGCTTGCCAGGTCAGCAGATCATGAGACATTAACCGTCACGATAGAAACCGAAAAAGAACCAGCGATTGCAAAACATCGATCGCCTCCACCGCATCTGTTACACAATGCAATGTATACTAAACCGGATCCATCAAGAGCCGGAAGGACAGATATATACCGCACATATCCCGAAATAGAGCATGCAGCACCCAAAAATATGGAAGTAATAAAAGAGAGAGTTGTAGAGAAAGAAGTGGATTTTAAACCACCACAGATCGCTTCGCAACCTTCAGGCATCGATGCGAACAGGCTTGCAGACCAGATATATCAATTGATAGAGCGGAGAGTAAGAATAGAGAGGGAAAGGAGAGGGTTGTGATGTATTGTAAAAAGAAGAACAAAGCCTGTCTGGTGAGAAAAGATAAACCATCGGAAAAAGTAGATTTTTTATTCAATCCCTCCGAGTTCACCGTCGAAAGAACCAACCAGTTTAAAGAAGTGAACATTCCGGGACTCCCCTCTTCAAGCTTTCAATTTGTCAAAGGTGGTGCCAGAACCTTGACAATGGAGATCTTTTTTGACACCTATGAAGAAAAAGTGGATGTTCGCACGTTTACAGACCGGATTACAGGATGGGAATCCGAAACTAAGAAGGAAAAAGGACTTATGGATATCGATTCGGACCTCCATGCACCACCGGTTTGTCTCTTTGTCTGGGGCTCATATATTTTTCCATGTATAATTGAAAGAGCGACCAAAAGATTTACAATGTTCCATCCGGACGGTTTTCCTGTCAGAGCCAGATTAAACGTCACCTTAAAAGAGTACATCGAAGTTGTAACTCAACTCAAAGAGACTTCATTACAGTCGGCAGACAGGACCAAAAGATGGCAAGTGAAAGAGGGAGACAGTCTCTGGTCTATTGCTGATGAGGAGTATGGGGATGCCGCCATCTGGCGACCCATCGCCGATGCGAATGATATCGACAATCCTCGTCTGCTGGAACCGGGTATGGAACTGGTTATCCCACCACTGGAGTGACGGATAAGATGGAGTTTGAAGAGATAGCAAAAAAATATAAGAATTTTTATGCCCCCCGTTACCAGATCCTCGTTGATGGAAAGGATATCTTCAAGGAAGATCTCGTAGAAATTGTCAGTGTAACTTTTGATGACACATTGGACGGAGCAGATAGATTCACAATCACTATAAACGACCCGGATGCCGGATGGCTTGATGATGAACTCTTTGAGCCGGGTAAGGAGGTAGAGATCAAGATGGGTTATGTGGATAAACTCGCCACCATGATAGTAGGCGAGATCGTCTCACTCAAACCCAGTTTTCCAGCGGACGGCAACCCGCAACTGGAGGTGAGTGGCTATGATTTATCCCATCAGTTTACAAGAGTTCGCAAGCATCGGTCTTTTGAAGATATGAAAGACAGTGAAATGGTAGCGAGTATAGCAAGCGAGGCAAAGCACAAACTTAAGACGCAGATAGAAACAACAGAGACCGTCCATCCTCATGTAGTGCAGGACAGACAGACGAACTACGAGTTCATCAAGGAGCTTGCGGATCGTAATTTCTTCGAATTCTTTGTCAAAGAAAGAACACTCTATTTTCAGAAACCTAAAAAGGACGAGAGTGAAATAGCAACACTCAAGTATGGCACATCTCTTCTGAGCTTTAATCCGGAACTTAATACTGCTAATCAGGTCAGTGAGGTGACGGTGATGGGCTGGAACCCAAAGACAAGGGAGGAAATTGTTGGAAACGCGAGTTCTGAAGAAGGAAGTGGAGGCAGTATGGTGGAAGATCAGTATGGGGCGGTAGAAGAACGAATCCTGGATAGGCCGGTATTCACACAACAGGAGGCGGATGTTCTTGCCAGTTCGATATTGAACCGGCTCTCTGAAGGACTCATCAAAGGTAGCGCCGACTGCATAGGGATACCAGATATAAGGGCAGGAGAAAGCATCAAACTGGAAGGACTTGGAAACAAATTCAGTCGGAAATATTACATAGAACGAACTACCCACACCATCAGCGACTCGGGATATAGTACCACATTTAACATAAAGGAGAACACGATATGAGTGGGATAGATGTCTTTCAGGAAGGGTCACGGGATAGAAGAATCACTGGCGTAGTTGTTGGCATCGTCACCAATAACAAGGACACCGAAGGGATGGGGCGAGTCAAGGTAAAGTTCCCATGGCGAGGGGATAGCGATGAGAGTTACTGGGCTCGTGTAGCTACGTTGATGGCAGGAAAAGATATGGGAACCTTCTTTTTGCCGGAAGTTGAGGATGAAGTGCTTGTCGCCTTCGACCACGGGGATATAAATCACCCTTATGTAATAGGAGCGCTCTGGAACGGAGTGGATGCGCCTCCTGAGACCAATTCGGATGGTAAAAATAACATAAGAAAGATAAAATCAAGAAGCGGGCATGAGATAATCTTTGGCGATGAACAGAGCAAGGAAAAGATAGAACTGCATACCAACGCCGGTCATACGATCATTCTCGATGATTCTGCAGGTAAAGAGAAGATAGAAATCAAGGATAAAACAGGAAATAATTCGATCACGATAGATTCTGTTCAGAATGCCATCACCATATCCAGTCAGACGAAACTCAGTATCAAATCCCAGATGATAGAGATAGAATCCGGAGGAATGATGACCATCAAATCAGGCGCTACATTGACTATAGAAGGCACTCTCGTGCAGATAAATTGATTGGTGAGAGAATATGCCACTAGCAGCACGGGTTGGAGATCAGACCAGTCATGGCACCCCACTGGGCACAGGACCGGGGAGTGCCAATGTTTTGATAGGAGGGATGCCTGCATGGCGTGCAACAGCGGACTTTCATACCTGTCCTCTGGCAACACCAGGGACTCCGCCGATTCCACATGTCGGCGGGGTTGTTGCTATGGGAAGTGCTACGGTGCTCATCAACAACCTTCCCGCTGCCCGCCAGGGAGACATGATCGTAGAAAACGGACCTCCAAACAGTATCGTTATGGGATGTCCAACTGTATTGATAGGTTAAAGGAAAAATAGACATGGCTAAAGAGTTTTTAGGGAAAGGCTGGAAATTTCCGGTCGGTGTCAACTCAACAGGAAAGGTAGAGATGTCCCAGTATGAGACTGATATACGAGAAGCGATATGGATCATTTTGAGCACGTCCAGAGGAGAGCGGGTGATGCGCCCTGATTTTGGTTGTGGCATCTACGATTTCGTCTTCGCCCCCATAAACACTGCTACAATAGCAATGATTGAGTCGAGTATCCGCGAAGCCCTCACGGCATGGGAACCAAGGGCTGAACTCACCAATGTAGATATATCAACAGATGAAGCCGATGAGGGAAAGCTCCTTATCAGTATTGATTACCGGGTGAGAAGCACAAACAACGAGTTCAATCTGGTTTACCCATTTTACCTGACAGAGGGAATGTAAATGCAAAATACACCACCCATGATAGACGAACGGGATTATGAAAGGATCATGAAAGAGCTGCGAGCACTTGCACCGCATTATGTCCCGGAACTGGACGTCTCCGAGGATGAAGGCGTGGGAGTTGCCCTCCTCAAAATATTTGCCAACATGCAAAAACTCGTTATCGAACGGTTAAATAAAGTTCCGGAGAAAAATTTCGTTGTTTTTCTTGATATGCTTGGAGTGCAACTTCTCCCTGCTCAATCTGCAAGAGTGCCGGTCACCTTTCATCTTTCAGAGGGTACGGCAGAGAATGTTCTGATACCCAAAGAGACGCAAATTGCCGCAGGAGAGGTCGTGTTCGAAACAGAGGAGAATGTGGTGGCGACCCCTTCCAAACTGGTTGAGATATACAGTGTCAGGGCAGACGAGGATGGAATTTTTGAACCACCTTCCAATATTGTAAAAGGAGAGGCAGCGCTCTCGGTCTCTTCCACTCTGGAATTCCGTGCTGGCGCAGAAGAGAGGATTCTGGCTTTGCATGACGTTTCGGGGTTGGAGAAAGGAGATCTCCTCAAATTAGGGTATGGTAAAAGCGCGGTATATGTAAAGGTTTCTGAAGTTTCGGATACAAAAGTAACAATAGAGAATAAATTGGGACGTGCCTGCGATGCCAACACGCCTGTGGAGAAAGTGACCGGATTAGAACTCTTCAAAGGAAGGAACATCCAGGAACATATCTTATATCTGGGACATGATGATCTGTTCAACATCAAAGAGAAGGCAACAATAAAAATTATCAGTTCAGGATTGGGAGATTTGAATACCGTCCAATGGGAGTACTGGGGAGAAGCAATCCGGACAGAGGATACGGAGGAGATCAAGGAAACTGATTGGCATCCACTAAATATTTTACAAAAATCTCAAGATTCTCAGGAACTTGAGCTGCAAAAAGAGATGTCAGGAGAGATTAAGATATGCAAAATCAATGGAATTGAGAGCCGGTGGATACGGTGCAGGGCTATAAATGTCGTCGAAGTCAGAGACGTTCTTTTAGATACCATCCGAATTGGCTCACAACTTAGCGGGCAGGTGGTATCGCAGGTTTACACGTTGCCTACGACAGCAGTTCGTGAAATTGGCACGGTATTTGGTGAAAGGCTTGCTCAAGAAGGCGTTAACACTGTCGGAGAACTTCTGAAGTTTAAGGATAATGCCAGTGAGCTTGCGGAGATGTTGAGTGGGAAAGATAAAACATTTAAATGTTCCAGGGAGCGAGCAGAGAATATCCTTGAGAACGCACAAAAGCACAGTATGGATAAGGAGTATGAAGATATAGAGGATGTTGTAACTGAGGGTATACTTCCTGATATGGCTTTTTACAATGATGTGCCCCTGGATTTAACTCTTGGTGATACTCCAAACTTTAAGACACCGATTTATCCATTTGGAAAGACTCCACGAGTGTATGATACTTTTTATATCGCAAGTCAGGACTGTTTTTCGAAGAAGGGTACGGAAATTGATATAGCATTTTCTTTGTCCCAATGCGGTCATCCACCCGAAGCTGATGGAATTATGCTCTCCTGGGAATATTGGGACGGGAAGGGGTGGAAAGTCATCAAAAACCTGACAGATGGTTCCAATTTTACCGAGTCTGAAGAGATCATAAAATTTACCTGTCCCGATGATATAGAACTTAATCAGGTCAATGGGCAGGAGAACTACTGGATGCGGGTAAGGATCGTCAGCGGAGACTATGGAAAGGAGGAATATATAAAAGACATAAGTACTGCTAGTGAAACTTGGAGAATTGATAGAAGCCAGATTATTCCACCAATAATCAAAAAATTAGCTATAACCTATATTATAAGTCCCAAAAACTTGCAACACTGCCTTACTTGCAATAATCTGGAATTTAAAGATGTGACCGAAGAGAGTAAAACAAAAAATAAATCCTTTAAGCCATTTCAGCCTCTCGACGATGTACACCGATCGCTCTACATATGTTTTGATAAAAAGATAGAGAAGGGACCGATAAGCATTCTCTTCTTCCTGGAAGAACAAGACTATGGAAAGAATATACCAAAAATCGAGTGGTATTATTATTCGCAGGATAAGAGATGGGTCAGGTTAGAAGTTTCGGATAACACAAAAAACCTGACCATGCCCGGGACTGTGAAGTTTATCGTTCCTACCGACTTTGCTGAGACTTCCCTGTTTGGTGCGGAAGGTTACTGGCTCAAAGCAGTCGATATCGAGGATAGATTTCAAACCCAATCGCCGGAAGTGAAAGGGGTTCATCTCAATACCACCTATGCGATCCAGGCGGAACGTATCGAAGATGAGATTCTCGGGTCAAGCGATGGTGCCACCGACCAGGAATTTGAATTTACAAAGATTCCGGTCATAAAAGAGGAGATATGGATCGATGAAGGCGCCTTGTTTGATGAGGAAAAGAATACGATCACAGCGGAGCTTGGAGGAGACTCTGTTTTGGATAGCACAGATAAAACCGAGTTTTGGGTTCGATGGCCGGCAGTGGAAGACTTCTTTGATTCCAAAGCAGAGAGCCGCCATTATGTGGTTGACCGGGCAACAGGTGAGGTTAAATTCGGGGATGGAGTCTATGGGATGGTTCCACCCATTGGGAGAGATAACATCAAAGCCAGTTATTTGTTTGGAGGGGGGAAGACTGGAAATGTCGAATCCTATGAAGTCTCAACATTGAAAACACCCATCGCGTATGTGGATAAAGTTGCCAATCCCTGGCCTGCTGGCGGTGGCGCCGATGTGGAAATCGTGGAAGATGCGATGGAACGGGGTCCGTGGGTCTTTAAACACAGGAATCGTGCGGTTACCATTGAAGATTTTGAGTGGCTTGCAAGGCAAGCTTCGAGAGATGTTGCCAGAACCAAATGCATGGAATGCGCAACCGGAATAGAAACTGGTTGTGTTGTGGTAATCATTCTTCCCAAAAGCAGTGATGACAAGCCGGTTCCTTCTTTCGAACTTAAGAATGTGGTTATGAAATATCTTTCAGAGCGCTGCTCCAATGTCATCTCCCTTAAGGTCAAGGGACCTGTGTATATCGAGGTTTCTGTGACTGTGGACGTATATCCCACCTCTATGGATATGGCGCCGTTGGCAGAAATGGAGGCGCTTGGTAGGCTGGAAAGCTTCCTGCACCCAGTAACCGGCGGGACGGATGGAAAAGGTTGGGAATTCGGAAGGCTCATATGCCTCTCGGATATATATGCACTGTTAGAAGGGATCGCAGAGATTGACCATGTGGAAAATGTTGTGGCGAGCATGTTTGAAGCAGAACATGAGGCACGGATTGCTGCACCGGACGCTCTGCTATGCAGTGGAGAACATCAGGTGACCTTAAAATTTGAGGGGGCATGCGTATAATGTCGCTTCCCGTACCAAAACTGGATGATACGCAATTTTCCGAATTGGTAGAGGAAGCCAAGGCACAAATACCAGTACATGCTCGAGAATGGACCGATCATAATGTACACGACCCTGGAATCACATTCATCGAACTTTTTGCCTGGCTTGTGGAGATGCAGATATACCGTCTTGACCAGGTTACTGAAAAGAACAAACTGAAATTTCTGAAACTTCTCGGGATACAACCCAGGCATGCAACTGCTGCGAGCACGGACGCCACATTTTCATTTGCAGATAGCTCTGAGGAGAGCGTTTTCCTTCCCAAAGGGACACAGGTAGCCGCAGAAGGTACACAGGATGGTGAAAGCGTAATTTTTGAGACCGTCAGGAAAATATATATCATTCCCGTAAAACTTGAGCGGATCGTTACCCAATCCCGGCAGGAGGTGAGGGATAACACCGATGCCAATGAATTCGACGGACATTTTTATCACGCATTCGGGGAACTGGCTGAAGAGGAGAGCATGCTATATCTTGGTTTTGATCAGCCGTTTCCTGAAAAAGAAGAGATTGACCTGATGGTGTATCTGTATGAGGATGACCTTGGACCGGTAGGGATACACGGAGAAGAGGAACCCGAGGTCATCCCTTCTGCAGAGGTGAGGTGGGAGTACCTGAAAAAAAAGAAGAACGGACATGAATGGGTGGACCTAAAGATCGTCACTGACGAAACCCTGGCATTTACTTATGGCGGAATAATCTCTTTTGCAGCTCCGGAAGAGATGGCTGAATGGGAAATGCCGCAATTTGAGGAGGAGAGCGAGCGCTACTGGATTCGGTGCAGGGTTGTAAAACCGGGTTACGAGATTCCGCCACGCATCGATGTCGTAGAGTTAAACACAGTACCAGTGACAGAGGGTGAAACTGTAGTGGAGACACTCTCTTGCACCGGTCAGCCTGATCAGGCCCATTATCTACGGCACATACCCATTCTTGCAGGAACTCTGACGATCTCAATGCTTGACCTCGACAATACATGGAAGGAATGGGTAGAGGTGGACGATTTCGATGCAACGGGTCCTAAAGACCCCTGCTATGTCGTTAATTATGATGCCGGCATGGTATTATTCGGAGATGGTATTCACGGGCTTATCCCTCCGGAGGGGGCTGACAACACCGAAGCAGCATATCGTTCTGGCGGAGGCGAGGCAGGGAACGTGAAAGCCGGGGCGATCGATCTGATTCCGGATGCTAACTTTGCCATGCTTGCGATGAGGAACGATCAGGCTGCATCCGGCGGCGCCAGGGAAGAGACACAGAAAGAAGCGATATTCCGTACGAGAAAAGATCTCAAAAAGCGATATCGAGCTGTAACCTCGGAGGATTATGAATATATAGCAAAGAAAACACCAGGGCTGCGGGTAAAACGAGCAAAGTCGATACCGGATAAGGATGACGGATCAGTGACCGTGGTCGTGGTTCCCGAAAGCATATCAGACGGACCCGTAGAGGTAAGTGAGGGTTTCCGCATGACTGTTTGCAATCATCTGGATAAGCACCGTCTTATCACAACTGGTATTCATGTGAGGGGGCCTGAATATGTGAAGGTGTCGGTGAATGCGACAGTGGAGATCATGGGCGGATATGAATCTGATACCGTCCGGCGAGGGATTGAAAATGCTTTAAAGCAATTTCTTCATCCAACTAATGGCGGGGCTGATGGAGAAGGGTGGCAGTTTGGTAGAAGCGTCTTTAAATCTGAGATATATAGGCTTATCGATGGCATAGATGGCGTGGACTGTGTTTACGAACTTGATATGACCGCCGGAAGTGGATATGCATCCGACGGCGAAAAAATCAAGATCTCAAGAGCGGCACTGGTCCACCTGGGGGACTGTTCTATCAAAATAGAAGGAACTGATGAAGAATGCATTGTAAAGGAGGGTCTTTCATGACGAATACGGAGTTCACATTTCTGGTGATCAACACGAAAGCGAGATGGGAAGAAGGTTCCACCGAAAATCTGGAGGTTTTGGATGACGGGATCGCTCTTGAAAAAGAGACCACATACACCCTTAGACAAGAAATCACAGAGGCAGAACGATGGGAGGGGGCTGCGGATATTGCCATAGACGCATGTGGCATTCTTTACATCCTGGATGGCGATGAATGCAGGATCCTAACATACGATCCTTCGAACAAGCAAACAGAGTATTTAAGAGGTATAGGCGGGCAAGGGACTCTTCCAGGTCAGTTTAAATGTCCGGGGGCAATTGCCATCTGTCCTGATACGCTGTATGTTGCAGACACCGAAAATAACCGTATACAGGCTTTCGCAAGGACAAATCTACAGATACGATGGATTGCCGAAACTGCCGATTTTACGGAATTCAAACCTGCCAAGATCGTGCCGGATGGTGCAGGGGGTCTCTATGTCCTTGATAAGGGTGGCTGCCGCATCCTGAAGTTTGATCAGGGCGGGAGGTTATTGGTGGAGTTTGGAGGGGAGGTGTTACAAGGCAAAGATCCTGCAAACATCGCAGTAGATACGAATGGCTTTCTCTACGTGCTTGGTACGAAGAAGATTTTTAAATTCGGAATTGGCGGAGAATACAATCTGGTAGAGCCTCCTGAGTTTAACCTGGAGAAACTCTCAGAGCCATCCGGGCTAGCAGTCGATCCGGACGGGAACGTATATGTTGGCGATAAAAAGGACGGGGGATTCATCCACAAATTCAAACCTGATGGCGATTACGTGGGACCATTGTTGGGATATCAAGGATCCTGCCATGATATAGTCATGGACAATCAGGGTAATTTTTACATTATTAGAGGAAACAAAGGTGGAATCGCTTTTTTAAAATATATAATAGAGAGGTATTCCATCAAAGAACCGGGTACGTTCATATCAGGCGCATTCGATAGTAATGAACATGGTTGCAGATGGCACAAGCTTATTTTGGATGCTCTGATTCCGGATAAGACTCAAATCGACGTTTACCATTACATTTCAGATGAAGAAGAGTTATTAGAAACCAAATGGTCAAAACTCGCCACATTCCGTTCATCAGATGTGAACCTGCGAGATGCCTTGATCCGGGGTCCGGCAGGTAGATACCTGTGGCTCAAACTGGAGTTGACCTCCACAGATGAGTACAAAACGCCAAAAATAGATAGCGTTGAGACATATTTTCCACGTATTTCATATCTCAGGTATCTGCCAGCTGTGTATCAGGAAGATGCTATAAGTAGTGACTTTCTTGAGCGATATCTCTCACTATTCGAGACGTTCCTGGGAGATAACGATGCAGTGATCGGAGGGGTGCACAGGTATTTTGACTCCGAAGCAACGCCGGGAGAGTTTCTATCCTGGCTTGCCATCTGGGTTGCAGCAGTTTTTGATGAGAGCTGGCAGGAAGATAAGAAACGAAAGTTCCTGCAAAGCGCAGTGGAACTGTATAAAAAACGGGGAACGAAAGAAGGTCTTGAAGAATTAATAGAGATATATACCGGGGATGCGCCGATGATCGTTGAGAATCTCCAGCTCTATAAGAAAGATGTGGATGGCAATTTCGTGTTGAGATGTGAAGAAAGTGATGAGTTGAAGGCTGTTTTTGAAAAACTCTTCGGAGACCCTGCGCCATTTAATTTCTGTGTACTGTTAAAGCCCAATCAAAATGATATTGAAAGCCAGTTAAAAGCGGTAAAAAGAATCATAGCGCTTGAAAAGCCGGTACATACCAGTGCGGAGGTTACGGTTCTACAGCCGTGGATCTACTTAGACTTGCACACCTACTTAGGTGTTAACACCTATCTATCGAAACCGGTTATGCAGCTCGGCATCACATCGGTCATCGGTAGAGACACAGTGCTATCTGATACAGAGGAGTCCGGACAGATCGAAAGACGGTCTAAAACGGGCATAGATACGAAGCTCACGTGAATTACTGATAAACCAAAGGAGGGACTGAAAATGAACAAGAATCAAACGGTAGATGCCAAACTAAGTCAGTTCGAGAGAAATAAGTATTTCTACGGGAAACTGATGACGGTGCGGGACTTTGAAACAGAGCAGAGTTACTTAAACGAAAAACGGTATCTGCTCAGTCGGCTTATCCACGGAACCGGAGTCGTATGTGGAATTGAAGTGATCAAAACCGTGGTAGATGGTGGGAAACTGACATTGGAACTCACTCCAGGCGTTGCAATCGACTGTTGTGGACGTGAAATAGTAGTAGGAGATGACTATCGCGAGACAAAACTGGAAGCTAATGGAACTGTCGCTGAAGGTACATACTACGTGTACCTCGAATACGAGGAATGTGACAAGGAATCTGTCCCGGTTCCGGCTAATTCATCTGCCTGCGAGGAAGCATGCTGCTATAACCGGGTGAAAGAGATATTCAACGTCGTGGTCAGCCAGGAGTCGCCCGGCGAAGTCGAAGTTAAAATCCCGGATGAGCCTTCTGAGGGGGTGGAGGAACCGGAAACAAAGCAATTCGCCAGTGATTACTTTAAAGAGCATCTGACGACCTGCCCCCGCTGCGAGAATCCACAGGTGTTGCTGGCAGTGATAGACGTGACTGGGGCGGGAGTGGTTTCGGTTGACGAAACCGAGACTCTCAGGTATCGAGCCTTGGTTTACAATAACCCGATGCTCTACGAGCTCATAAGCAGCCACCTATTAGATCTCAACAATCCGCACGAGGTCGATGCCGGGCAGGTGGGAGCGCTGGAGAGTGTCGAAAACCTATCCAATCCTGGTGGTAACATTGACATAGACCGAACGAATGCTATTACCATCAGCACGGAAACTCCAGCAAACGCTGATCCAAAGATAATCATTGGAGAGAATCATTCCACTGACAAGAACAATCCGCACGAGGTCACAGCTACCCAGACAGGGGCACTGGAGAGTGTGGATGGTGTGCAGAACCCTGGTGGAGATGTCGATCTGGTGGCTGGAGAAAACATCATCATAACCCCGAAAGCTCCGACTCCTACCTCAATTACCATTGCCTCCACTGCAGGCGTTGATCCCGCCACAACGGTTACAAGCGTGGGTAAGGACCCGGTGGTGGGTGCGTCCGGAAAGTATGCTCGAGAGGATCATGTGCATGACCTGGCAGACGAAGTCGTGGAGTTTGGGAAGCTGGCTGCTGCGCTCCAGGATCAACTGAACACAGTCTATCAGTACCTGCGTGAGCGGGCTTTGAAGTGCACGGTTGGCAGCTTTTCGGAAGTTGGAGAGAAGTTTGAGAGCGAAGCTGCCATTGAACTTTCGAAATCCTCTAAAAAACTCGTGGATAAACGAGTTTACGAAGACGAAGATGCATTCATGGATGGGGTGAAGGATATACTCGAACTTGAGCATGACGTCTGCGACGAAATCGAGGAATCAGCCACTTACGAAAGCTTTAAAGATTTCTACGGATCAGTGAAATATCTTGAAAAAGCACTTGAGTCGGGAGATTCACTCAAGGTCGCAACCGAACAGGACGAGGTCTGTTTCTATGCATTATTGTTGGAGACTGGCGCGGTTGGTCCGGATGAATATAAGGAGGCTTTGGAATGCACGGTTAGCAGCTTTTCGGATGTTGGAAAGAAGTTTGAAAGCGAAGCTGCCATGAAACTTTCAGAGTACTCCCAGAAACTCGTGGATGAAGAAGTCTACGAAGACGAAGCCGCATTCATGGGTGGGATGAAGGACATATTCGAGATGGAGAATAGCGTCTGTGACGAAATCGAGGAATCAGCCACTGAAGACAGCTTTGAGGTGTTCTACGGATCAGTTAAGTCTCTTAACGAGGCACTTGAGTCGGGAGATTCACTCAAGGTCGCAACCGCACAGATTGACGTCTGCCACTATGCATTATTGTTGGAGACTGGCGCGGTTGGTCCGGATGAATATAAGGAGGCTTTGGAATGCACGGTTAGCAGCTTTTCGGATGTTGGAAAGAAGTTTGAAAGCGAAGCTGCCATGAAACTTTCAGAGTACTCCCAGAAACTCGTGGATGAAGAAGTCTACGAAGACGAAGCCGCATTCATGGGTGGGATGAAGGACATATTCGAGATGGAGAATAGCGTCTGTGACGAAATCGAGGAATCAGCCACTGAAGACAGCTTTGAGGTGTTCTACGGATCAGTTAAGTCTCTTAACGAGGCACTTGAGTCGGGAGATTCACTCAAGGTCGCAACCGCACAGATTGACGTCTGCCACTATGCATTATTGTTGGAGGGGCGACGTAGATAACTCCTTTAAACTTGCGGAGTCACGATTGAATCGTGAATGTCATTGGGAGGTGAATAACACCTGACAGAGACTGATAGATATTATGAAACCAACCTGCAGTATATTTCAGAAGAGTTAGAGCGGATAGACTTACTGATACATCTGCAAGTCCTGAAAATCAGGCAGAAAAAGGAAGTGGTAGACGGGTTTGGTGGGCTTTACGTATCTGATGAAGAGATAGATTCGGTTTTGGATAAAGCCCATCCCGCGGGTGGTGATGACCAGCATATCCAAGCCCTGAAAGGTCTTATTGCAGAGATTGGGTCAGATATAGAAGAAAAGACAACAGAAAGTCTGAGGCGAGGTATCCCGCTCAATCTTCCATTGTTGGCATACTCTGCTCATCTCACACCATTCGAGATAAATTCAATACTGATCTGCCTGGCGCCGGAATTAGACGCCAAATACGAACGGCTCTATGCATATCTGCAGAACGATGCAACGAAAAAACAGCCCAGTGTCGACCTAATCCTCTCTTTACTCTGCAATTTGGGCGAGGGGCGCATATATGCAAGACAATACTTTCACGCAAATGCGCCACTGTTTGAGAACCTGATACTCAGGTTTACAGAAGGGTTGCAGGAAGGAGAAAAACCATTAATATCAAGGATTGTTAAGCTGGATGACCGGATAACCGACTACATTCTCGGCTTCAATCGGGTAGATGCAAAAATAAAACCTTTCACTCAACTAATGCTACCCCAAACAGGCTTAGAAGACGTGGAGCTTTCCGAAGAACTGAAAAACAGGGCATACAATCTCATCAAACACTGGGAAAGAAGCGGAGGGGGAACAACCTGCCTTTTACAGGGACCCTACGGCGCTGGAAAGAAGATGATTGCGGGGGGTATATGCCGAGAAGCTGGCACCCCACTCCTGATCGTGGACATCAAAGCGTTGATGGAGAGAGAACCGGACGTTTCAGACACCGTCTCCCGAATATTCCGGGAGGCGATGCTGCAGGGTTCTGCTCTGTACCTGGAGCATTTCGAGCGCATATTTTCAGAAGACGCGAAGGATGGCCCATACAAGAACGCCATGATCAGAGCACTGGAAGACTATAGTGGGGTCGCGTTCATTGCAAGCGAGGAGGCGCTGGAACTCGATAAGAGATTGGGATTGCAAAAAGGTCTGTTCACGATCGAGATTCCGGTACCCGACTACATGGTGCGCAGGCAGATCTGGGAATCGTGTCTGGGCCGGAAATTTGGCGAATATGGTGCGGATGGCACCGTTGCGCTTGCAAACAAGTTCAAATTCACAGCAGGACAGATAAGAGATGCGATTCGGAGTGCGGAGAAGCTTGCTCGCCCATCCGGGAGAGCAA
>JAYELB010000137.1:0-3745 GCA_034717055.1 Methanobacteriota archaeon | reverse complement strand
TTGGGCTGCCAGCACCAGCTGGCGTGACAGCCTCGATTGAACAGATGCGATGGCCATACGAACCGCCTCACCCTTCGACACAGATTCATCCCGCAAACTCCACAAACTCACGCAGCTTGCCAAGCGCTGCGCCGCTATCAATAACCGCTTCCGCCTTCCGAACCCCTGCTTCCAGATCAGACACTATCCCTGAAACATAGATCGCAGCACCGGAATTAAGCACCACAACATCCCGCTTCGGCCCTTCCTGCCCCTCAAATATCGATATAATATCGGAAGCATTCTCTTCCGGAGTCTTGCCTGCAATATCCCCTATCACAGCTCTCGTAATACCGAAATCCTCTGGCTTAACTGTGTAAGTCGAGACCTCGCCGTCTTCGAGCGATGCGATCATTGTCGCGCCGACATTCGAGATCTCATCCATGCCATCACCATGCACGACCATAGCACGTTCGCTTCCAAGAATACCAAGTACTTTCGCAATCGTCTCACAGAGCGCGGGATCAAAGACTCCGATCACCTGCGCAGATGCACCTGCCGGATTGGTGAGCGGTCCGAGGATGTTAAAGACGGTGCGCACGCCAAGCTCCCGTCTGGGACCTGCGACACGCTTCATCGCAGGATGGAAGATCGGTGCCAGAAGAAAGCCGATCCCGACCTTCTCGATGCATTCTTTCACCCGCTCAGGTGGGAGATCGATTCTTATGCCGAGAGCTTTCAGCACATCCGCACTTCCGGACTGTGATGTGATCGCGTAGTTTCCGTGCTTTGCGACAGGAATTCCTGCGGCTGCCGTGAGGATTGCGGCGGCTGTGCTCACATTTATCGTGTTGTGAACATCGCCGCCTGTGCCGCAGGTATCGATAAGCGTCCCTGTCACATTCGGCGCGATGGTGCGTGCAGCGGCGCGCATACCGCGTGCAAATCCTGCGATCTCGTCGATCGATTCGCCTTTCATCTTAATCCCGATCAGGAACGCGCCGATCTGGGCATCGGTCGCATCCGTAAAGATGCTTGTAATGGCACGCTCTGCCTCTTCTATGCCAAGGTCTCTTCCTTCGCTTACGATCTGTATGTATTCATTCATCATGTACCACCTCTGTCAAGGCTGCCGCGCAGCAGCGTTGTGCAGCCCTCCCGCTGCCAAGGGAGGTTTTGTGTAGAATGTGCTGTAGTTTATTATGTAGGTATCGCAGAAAACCAGTGCTGCCACAATGCATAATAACCGGATAATCAAATCAGTGGTACCATGAATAGATTGCCCCCGCACATCATCTTCGCAACACTTGCAATACTCCTGATCATCCCGATCTGTGCAGGAAATGTGCATGAATCTACCATCTGCTACCTCAAGGACATCGTCGAGACCGGAGACACCGTTGATCTGGAACAGGGGTATCGGCTAACGATCGAGGACATCAGGAAGAATGATGCAGTAATTAGCATATCGGGCGGCAGCGAAGAGATCCTGAATACCAGCATATCCGGATATTACACGTTTGAGAAGAATATCGACGGTATCGATTATGATATTATGCAGATATCGATGAACCTTACCGGCAGTGAGCCTGCTCAGATGGAACTTGAGCAGTACATTGATCCTGACAAGCCGTTTGAGTATTCGCTGATCGATGCAGTGTCCATAAGCATCAAAAAAGGCGAGCGAGAACCTTTGAAAGCAGGATACGAACTCGAGGCAACCTCTATCATCAATAATAATGTTGTTCTTACGCTGTATAAAGGCGATGATATAGTCAAACAGGAGAAACTTAGCGGTAACGACAAACGGTTCGTTCATACAACAAAGATCGACGGGCAACGCCGCACCATCCTGATCGCAAAACTGGATCGGATATCCGGCAACGATTCGGTGCGGATAAGTGGATTATCGCAGTTTGAAGATCTGAAATCCGTGGACGCGGGTGATGACGATGATGATGGCGATGGCAAATGGAACCACCAACTCGTGGAATCACCGTACTTTCAGTATCTGCTGAGTATCATTGTATTTGCATGTGTCTTTGTGATGATCCTCGGTATCGCAAGGCGGGTGCGCAAGTGAGCGGGCGATGTGATGTTGATGGGCGATGTGATAAGTGGTCAGGAGGAGAATCGTATGGAGTATTTGATTCGGAAGGCAGTGGTGCAGGATGTCCCGCAGATGCAGGAACTGATCAACGGGTATGCCGAGGGTGGAGTGATGCTCCCAAGATCGCTTTCCGAATTATATGATAATGTTCGGGATTTCACGGTGTGTGTAAGCAGCGACCAACTGCTCGGCTGCTCTGCCCTCCACGTATGCTGGGGCAGTCTTGCAGAGATTATGTCCTTTGCTGTGAGGCAGGATGCGCACCACCATGGGATCGGGGCGCAACTGCTACATGCATCGATGGGTGAGGCAGCAGGTCTCGGAATCGACACGATCTTCACGCTTACCCGCGTGCCTGGCTACTTCCGGAGGCACGAGTTTGTTGAGGTGGACAAGGGAACGCTTCCGCACAAGGTATGGAGCGGCTGCATCAAATGCCCGAAGTTTCCTGATTGCGATGAGATTGCGATGACGAAGCAGGTGTAAGTGTGGTGGGGTGTGGACGGGTTATCCCGCCCCTGCCATGCGTCTTATTTATATCAATACAGGTCAACAAGTATCTGCATGGAAGAACCATCTCAAACCGATCTCTCCGAGATGTACCACAACACCGAAAGTATCATCAACTCGATAGTGGGTGAGGTTGGCAAGGTCATCGTCGGTCAGAATGTCGCTCTGGAACATCTGCTGATATCGATGCTCTCAAACGGACATGCGCTTATCGAGAGTTATCCGGGTCTTGGAAAGACGCTCATGATAAACACCTTGTCAAAGGCGATGAATCTCTCATTCAACCGGATCCAGTGCACGCCTGACTTGATGCCGTCTGATATCACAGGTACCATGATCGTGGAGGAGCACGCTGGAGAGAAGCGGTTCCGATTCGAACGTGGTCCGGTCTTCTCAAACATCGTGCTTGCAGACGAGATTAATCGTGCATCTCCAAAGACCCAGAGCGCGTTTCTCGAGTCGATGCAGGAGAAGCAGATCACCGCTGGAAACGAGACATACAAACTGGATGCCCCGTTCTTCATTCTTGCAACCCAGAATCCAATCGAGATGGAGGGGACGTTTCCGCTACCCGAAGCCCAGCTCGACAGATTTCTGATGAAGATACTGATGGATTATCCGTCTTTTGATGAGGAGCGCATCATCGTGGATCGGTACACATCAGTATCCGAACCGACTGTGAACCGCGTCATCGGTGGGGAGGAGCTCATTATGCTTCAGCACCTGACCAGAGAGGTTCCGATCTCTGAAGAATTAACGGCACATGCGATCAACATCGTGACTGCAACCAGGAAGTGGGAGAACCTCGAATACGGCGCATCCCCGCGTGCATCGATCGCGCTTATATTAACAGCGAAGGCGAGAGCATTGATTCATGGACGCAACTATGTATCCAAAGAGGACCTCCATGCGATGGCCTGTCCGGTCCTGCGGCACAGGGTCATCCTGTCATTCGAGGCAGAGCGGACCGGAGTTACGCAAGACAATGTGATCCATGGGATTATCAAGAGCGTGAAATAGACTGGTAATTGCGATTACGACCACTTTGGGTCGTCTGGGTTACCTTGGTTACCGCACCGATGCCAAAGGCATTAGCGATTTCGGTCACGCGTCGCAAACCCGCGAATGTCCAAGGGGCCACCGAAA
>JAYELB010000136.1:0-3756 GCA_034717055.1 Methanobacteriota archaeon | reverse complement strand
TACTTGAACCGCTTCATGCAGTCTATGGCAGATCGATGGTGGGGGTGTGTCGCGATGCTATTGGTAGGGCGGAGCACACCATCCGCGGAGCGATGTTGTTACTGGAGAAGGTTGTATTCGTGCCTACCGAGTCGCTTCGGAGGTTCGATCCTGATCTGCGCACGTTTTTGAATGTGAATTATCCGGAGGATCTTGGGGTGATGATGTGAAAACTTTCCACGGGACGGTTAACAATATATATTCACTCAACCGAAGGTAGATTAGGATTAATATGACGCAATTACTCGCCCCCTCTCGCATAATAACAGTACGTGATACTTTTACCTTGCAGACTGGCGTGTCTGTCAATTTTCATATCTGCTAAAGCGTTTTAGCCAAATCGCTTCCGTAGAAAATGCCCAGCTCCGAGACTTTTCCCGGCGCGGCTTTGGGATGTATACATACATTATAATTTAACTTATGAACAGGCGAATAAAACTCTGGGACTACTTCTAGATACAGTATATGCCACCCACGATAGTGGAGTGGACAGAATTTCCGATTACAACATGAGGATCAGTGTAAAATCTCCTGATAGGAATTGGACTGAAATAGGGGAGTTCAAATTTGCCTCATCGCCCCCATACGGTGACGGTCCTGAAGAACAGCTTATAGTTATAAATAATAGCTATCTCGGTGTAGGCGAAAATATAATCCTATTGGAAGATGCAAATCCCAAGTTGTCTTGGCACCAGAAACTCCCGTTATTGCTGTAAACGCATACAAGCGAAGGCTTGTTTCTTTGTCATTTCGTAAACATTTTATGATATTGCATGCTTCCACTCGCCACGCCATAAGGCAAATCAACGACGAGCAGCGGTACAATTTCAGACAGCTTGGATGAAAACAAAATAAGAGGGCGGGAATTGTTGATGTTGAGGCATGTTTTAAGCAGGAATCGAAACTTATATATGAAAATGCAGGGAAACAACGTATCCGTGAGCAAAGACGAAGCGGAGACGAGAACATATCTTTTTAGAGTGGCGGACGAACCGGATGAAGATCGATGGCATGTTTACTACCCAACCCTTGAGAATATTTGGGGCGCTACATGGGGGCATACCAGAGAAGAAGCGTTAAAAAATATAAGAGAAGTAGTTGAAATGATAGTAGAAGAACTCATCGAAGACGGAGAACACATACCCGAAGCTTTGGAAAACGAAGTTCAGATTTTCTCTGAACCAAGAGTAATGGTAACAGCCTGATGCCGATCGATTATAGCAAACTGCAAAACATAACTATCAGAGAACTCATCACCACTCTTTCCCATGATATATTCTATCCCCTATCTCAAAGGAATCCTCAGGGATACTATCATCCCTCCAAAACACCAAAATCACCCGTCAGGCGAGAAGCGATAACATGATAGAGAACCAAATAGCAGAGAAGACACTACTCGAGATGATCGAGGATCTCTACGACCAGTTCGAGAACGGAACGATACCGAACATCAGGATATCCACGAGAACGAAGAAGAATATCGAGTACAACGAGGATAGCGAGGTCTGGGTATATGGCGATCAGACCAGCGTGCGGAGTGCGAAGACCGTAAAGGGGGCGTATCACCTCTTGAAGATGGCATATTCGATAGAACTCCTCATAAACGAGCATTTGAGGAACAACCGCGGATCTACACTTCGAGAACTCTATTACATATCAGAGAACTGGGATATCGCAAAGTTTAAGCAGCAGTCAGAGAGTGACCGGCTGATCGAGGACCTCGAGATCATAACTGCGCTCCAGCGCGAGGATTTCCATATCCGCCCTGAGGAGGATGGGGCAACGATCTTCGGACCCCTATCACTACTCGAAGAGACAAAGCGGGGTGAGCGCCTCATCCACTGCCGGGAAGACGTCGGTGAGAGCGGATACCAGATACCGTTTAACGTGGACAACGTCAGATTCAAGGATCACGATGCGAAACTCGTTGTTGCGATCGAGACCGGAGGTATGTATGCCAGGTTGATCGAGAACGGGTTTGACGAGGAGTATAATGCGATTCTGGTACACCTGAAGGGTCAGCCCGCAAGAAGTACCCGCCGCATGGTCAAACGGATGAGTGAGGAGTTGTCACTCCCTGTCGTCGTCTTCACGGACGGCGATCCATGGAGTTACCGGATCTATGCAAGCGTCGCTTATGGATCGATCAAGAGTGCACACCTCTCTGAGTATCTTGCAGCCCCCAAGGCACTCTTTCTTGGTGTGCAGCCGGCAGATATCGTCGAGTACGCCCTTTCCACTGATAAACTGACAGATCAAGACATCGCTGCCCTAAAGAGCGAACTCACCGATCCGAGGTTCGCTACCGAGTACTGGAAGGAACAGATCAATCTCCAGCTCAAACTCGGTAAGAAATCCGAGCAGCAGGCGTTTGCCGGGAAGGGTCTGGATTTCGTGACCGACACATATCTACCTGCCCGCCTCTCAGAGATGGGGGTCATATAGGTGGGCGACTTCCTCTTTGCTGCCCGGTCGTGCCTCGGATTTCTGACTACAATTCCTGTTGGCATCAGCATGGAAGGGCTCGCTGCTCTTGGTAAGCGTCTGTATCTCTTTCCTGTGATCGGTGCGGTGATCGGGCTTCTGATCGGCGGGATCGGTTATCTCTTCAGGTCAGTTCTGCCGCCAGAGGCAGCTTCGGTCCTGATTATTGCCTCACTCTACTACTTAACCGGCATCAACCACCTCGACGGACTCTCTGATTTTGGCGACGGGTTCGTTGCGCACGGTTCACGCGAAAAGAAGATCGGTGCGATGCGCGACGTCTCGCTTGGCATCGGAGGGGTCGTCTTCTGTGTAATCGCGGTTCTCGGATTGTTCGCAGCAATAAGCGAGATACCGGGGCGGGATCCGGCAGGCGCTGGCTATCGGTTTCTGGCGGTCATGATCGCTGCCGAGGTGAGCGCAAAGCAGGCGATGCTCACAATCTCCGCGTTTGGGAAGAGCATTCATCCGGGGCTTGGATCGATCATGATCGATGAGACCAGACTTCGCGAGTTTGCAATCGGGCTTCTCTTTTCGGCTGCGGTCTGCGTACTTGTCTTCGCGGGCGCGGGTGGGGGCATGTATGTTGGCCCTGGTGCGGAAGCGGTCACAGGTCTGCCCGTTCTCGGTGTTGCGATGCTTGGCAGTGCGATCGCATTGTCGCTTGTCGTTCTCAGAACCGCAAACCGCAACTTCGGTGGCATCAGCGGCGATGTGATCGGGGCTACGAACGAGATTGCGCGGCTTGGTGCACTGCTGGTGGCTGTGGCGTGGGTGGTGTAGCGACATAACCGGATATGTCCGTATTTTGTAACCACTCAGGTATGTTGATTGGTCGCCCAATTGCGATTCTGTACTTTATGGCAAGAAAAAAATAACCGCGGAGGAACGCTAGAAGTGCTTAACCGTTTATTTCCTCTCCGCGTCCCACTGCGCACTCCGCGGTTAAATTCCAGGTTTTGGTTACAGTACCCCCCCACGTCCCGAGTAGTTCCTGCATAGTGAAGTCCCCTGATGGTGATCTTAGGTACCTGGGTAGTTACCTTTCCAATACCTACAGACAATGGGAGTTGGATGTGCGTGGTAGGTGGAAAGTATGGATATCACTCACATTCCGCAGGTCGCCATCTATTTTCCATAATTTCTACTGATATCGATTTTAAATATCCGAAAAATATTATTTTAATACTGTGGTGGCACAACCCACCCAATTTCAACAGTGGACGCTTTACA
>JAYELB010000135.1:0-3765 GCA_034717055.1 Methanobacteriota archaeon | reverse complement strand
AGTGCATATCCGACTGCATGGATATCTATCTAATTCATCTCAATTATTGAACCACCATGCCCCACAAAACAACGATACTCCGTGATGGTAGAAGGTAAGTCTATTTCAATTCACCGAAATTCGGGATATATTAAATTTGGGGTTGATGTTGAAAATAAAAAACCTGGAGTTTGGGCTGGAGTCAATGATAGAGGGGTTGCAGTACTTGGTGCGGACGGTAATTGTATGCTGGATTTTCAAGGTGAGGATTATGGAGGAGGAGAAAAGACATGGGAAGCTTATGAAATCGTCTTGTCAAAAGCAGGGTCTTTGGAAGAAGCTTATAAACTCATTATTGACTTTTATACTGCACATAAAATAGGCGGAAGCGGAGATATTGTTTTAATCACAGATCGCTCAAAAGCGGTAGTGCTTGAATATTCATTGAACCAATGGGGCATTCAATTTATTATAAATCAGCCGTATGTATTGCGAACAAATTTTTTTGTAAGTCTTCGACATTTGAGACCGACACCTGAAGAAAATAGCCTCCATTTAAGTTCAGCAAAACGTTACGAGCGTGCGATTGAATTACTTTCTAAAACTACTTATAACACATCACTCCAGGACATTAAAAATTTGTGCCGTGACCATAGAAATGGGACAAGCTCATTTTCAATATGTCGGCATGGTGGCGGGGAGGAATACAAAACTTGTTGCTCAGTAATTTTTGAAGTAGGATCTAGAAATATATTAGCACATTATATCATAAATGAATTTCCTTGTAATAAAGAATATACGATACTTGAGTTGAAATAATTGCTGATTCATTCCCCCCTCAATTTTTGATAGCATCTCTCAACCATCTTGATGAAGTCCACCAAATCTCCCCTGCACGATATAATCTGGATATTCAATCGTAATACCGATTTCATCCACCAGAACCAGATTTTTAAGTTGGGGGTGCCGTTTTGCTATCTGACCCACCCCACAAAACCCTTTCGACCCCGCGACCAACCCGACCTCCATCATGCTATAGCAGCCTCCGAAGTCACTAAACCCCGGACTTAAGTGCGGAGCCTGTACATCGCGCCCCTCGCATTCGGTTTGTTGCACTGACGTCTTGTATATGATCCGCCAGTAGACCCATACCTTGATTGTGGCAGAGACCTCCTCGATCCATGTATAGCAGATTAGGACTCACCTCATATAAAAACCCCATATGGACGGGAGTGTCAGCACCAAGGACGTAACAGTCTCGCGCGTCAGTCTTGTGCGCAGAACAGAACTCGATGCCACCTATGTTCTGTGTCACTGCTGGCACAGAACCCAGGCACAACATCTCCAGAGGCACAGCGTCTAAAAACAATATCAGACGACCTTACAGCCGTATCTTCCCCTTGTGCCTCGCATAAGTCGCATAATCGACGTACTCCTTATCAGCGAGCAGGTCAAAAACACTCGGCGCACCGCTCCGGATGCCGTCGAGCCGATCCGTGACATTGAAGCTGAACGCATCACTCCCTGCGCCGGACCCAAACGAGGTCATGAAGATCCGGTCGCCTGCTGTCGCGATATCGAGGATCGCGGCAAGCCCGATCATACATGATGCCGAATACGTGTTTCCAAGTGTGGTCACTGCAAGTCCGGGATCGATCTGGTCGGACGTGAAGCCGAGACTGGCTGCTACCCGCCGCGGGAACTTGCCGTTTGGCTGGTGGAACACGGCATAATCATAATCAGCAGGCTTGGTGCATAGCTCAGTTAGCAGTCCACGCGCAGCTGATGTTACGTGTTTGAAGTATGCAGGCTCACCAGTGAATCGGCCCCCGTGTTCAGGGTATGGCATGCCTTCCCTGCGCCAGAAATCGGGCGTATCCGTGGTAAACGAGAACGTGCCCTCGATCTCTGCGACCAACTGATCCGGATCACTGCCGATGATATATGCAGCCCCACCTGCGGCAGCGGTGTATTCGAGCGCATCCCCTGGCGCGCCCTGTGCGACATCAGCGCCGATGGCAAGACCAAGATCGATCCTGCCGGATTCGACAAGACCCATACAGGTCTGGATTCCCGCGGTTCCGGCTTTACATGCGAACTCGAAGTCAGCAACCGTAAGATTGGGTGCTGCGCCAATCGCATCCGCCACGATGGTGCCTGTTGGCTTCACAGCATAAGGGTGGCTCTCTGATCCGGTATAGATGGCGCCGATGCGCGATGGGTCAATACCACTCCTGTTGATAGCATTCCTGGCAGATTCCACCGCAATGGTTGCCGTATCCTCATCTATGGCTGGCACCGACTTCTCTTGCACGCGAAGGCCGCCCGTGATGCTCTGCACATCCGCACCCCAGACCTTTGCGATCTCGGATACCTTGATTCGATAACGCGGTATGTACACCCCGTAACTTACGATTCCAACGGTCATTTGGCTCACTATAATTGGTTGTGCAGAAGCGGTATTTAACGGTTCGGATTGTAAGATTCGCAAACATCTTTGACATATCTGCCCCGGGCGTGGAACAGGTTTATTATATCTGGATATCGATGTTCGCATCGCAACAGAGCAGTAACCATCATGACGGTCATCAACACCTCAAAACTTGACCGGAGGGAAGCACAGAGAGCTCTCTCAACCGAACTCGACCGCCACCCCCTGATAATCCTACTTGGTCCACAGGGAAGCGGCAAGACCACGCTTGCAATCGAACTTATCGACAGCCGGGTGGGCGCGATCTTCGAAGGCAGAGTCAGGAGTTCCCAGCCAGTGATACTGCTTCGAAGGGACGCAATGGAGATCATGCAACAGGTGGTGGTAGAACACAAGAAACTGCCAATAAAAGGCGCGGATGGAGTCATATACGTGGACGTGAGCATGTATGATGCACTGAAAGCCGCAATTGAAGGCGTCTTTGATGTCATGGAACTCGGGGAGGATGCGCTGGTCTCACGGATAACAGAACTTGCTGGTGACGTTATAGGGGTCACTGTGATCGAGGTTGTTGCCGATTCCGAGGATCTTCGGGAGAGGCGCATGAACCGGCACAAGGATGCCGCTGCAAGGCTTGAGATGCTTCTTCTAAAGGAGCATCGCTTTGGGGTGGAGTCGAACATCTGGGGAATCCAGGGCGCGAGAGTCGGGGATATCATAAGCAGGGACTCGGTTGCCCCCTACCTTTCGGGTCAAATATCCCGGACGCCGGAGGACTTCAGCCGGGCGATACCGACGAAGGGGTTAAATCTCGAGGAATGCCTCCGGGAGATGATCGATATCTCCAAAAACGAGGAGCTGGAGTCCGGGTTTCTCGTGCTGCACCGCGAGGGCGAGCAGCATGCGATAAGTGACATTCTGGTCGGGAGCAGAAATTCCATAATTGGGGTTACTATGCTCGAACTCTATGTGGGCTACCGGCAGAGGCGGCGGAATCTGCAGGATCGGCAGGTGTACGTACCTGACATCGAGGGCACCGTAGAACTGATCCACTCCCACATGCAGGGCGACTTCCGGCTGTCCGACGCTGATCGCGGGGGTGCTGAGCGCTTCGGGATCATCGTCTCGGTAGTGGAGCCGGACGGAGGCGTGGACTCCACAAACGATGCAAGGAGAGAAGAGTTAAGGCAGATATTGTGGTGGTGAGGTGTGGTTGGGGCGTTGTATGGGCGGATCGAAAGACTTGAAGGAAAAGAATAGTGGAAAGCGGTATACGATGATTTTAGAAAATTTGACCGAGGTTCCATCGACCGACCCGAGCAATCTCCTTAGATTAAGGGACAGCATATATTCTG
>JAYELB010000134.1:0-14955 GCA_034717055.1 Methanobacteriota archaeon | reverse complement strand
CATACACGATCTTTGAGTAGACGGCTGCGGGATGGGTCTCGTTTGACGGGGAGTCTGTTAATTGCATCACTCCGGTTCCGTCCGTGTTCATGACCCATAGATCAAAGTTTCCGGATCGGTTGGATGCAAATACGATCTTTGGTTGTGAAGACGAAACACCCCAACCTGGCGGATAAGTACCGCCGCCACCGCCACCGCCGCCACCAGTACATTCATTCACATAAAACACCCAGTTCATAGAGTCATTGATTCCATAAGTACTGTTTACGGAGACTGTGGCGTTGTGCGCACCATTCAGAAGCGGTTCAACCGGCGTATAACTGATATATGACTCTGTAATCGTTGCATCCGATGTCACATTCACGCAATCGACATAGATCGTCACCGATTCAATATCGCCATAACCGACCGAGATATTTGCACTGATGGTCGGTCTGTCGTCGCATACCCATTGAGGTTCGTTGTTTGTGATATAGGTGATCGTGAAATATCGCAATCCGTAACCGACTGTATACCAATCACTCTTCACCTCTACTGTGAAATTATGACCTCCGCAGTCCAGTGGTTCAGTCGGGACATAACATACATCGGAGTCTGTAATGTTTGTGTGGGGGTTCGAGGTTACATCGATCAGGTTCACTGACAGGTTCACTGTGGATATGTTGCCATAAGAGCACGAGAAATTGGCACTGATCGCTGGCATATTGTTGTCTATGGTGCCGGAGGGTTGCATATCAAAAATCCACGGTACCGGAACATGGACCAGTGCAGGGTCAATATCATAGCCGTCACCAGACAATTCACTTCTGTTTGTACCGTCCGCATCCATGATCCTGATGCTGCCGCCTCCTGATTGTGAAACATATACGACTTTACCATGCCAGATGAACGATGGGAACTCATCTGCCGTATCATTGGTGATCCTGGTCTTGTTTGCGCCATCCGCATCTATCTTCCGGATATCAAAGTTACCGGACTCGTTCGAGGCGTAGAACAACGTGCTCCCGTCCGCATCCCAGACCGGAGCGCATTCCCATGCCGTGCCGTTCACAAGTGTAGTTGTGTCGATGGTGGCGATTCCGGATGCTGCTGATATGCCGGTAGCTAGCACCAGCACTGCTAAAATTTTAGATAGGTTACCTGCATTCGTGCGAAGTCGCTTATATTGTGTTACCGTGCTAGCCCATCCCATAATATTCACCAATATGATACTATCGTGCCTCTAGTCATATAAGTGATCCGACCACCATATTTTAAAACGTGAACATTCCGGCAACATTAGACACTTCTCAGGTAATCTGCATACAGCCGATAAAAGATGTAAAATTCTGTAGTTTTATTTCCCATGTTTTACCAAAGATATGCCGCATAGCGTGCTTCGATTGACCAAAAACGCGAGGTACACAAGTGAACGAATCGTTTATGCGCGTGAATGGTGGTTGGGTGGAACATGCTCGGGCACTATATGGTAGGAACCACAAGATTACATGGGTTTTCACAAGATTTCTGTGTTGATCTCGTGCAATCTCGTGGTTTTATATGTGGACGCCCCCACAATACTCGAGTAAGTACGCTTGGGCACATATAGCAGGGAGATGCTAAGCGCAGGCGGATCTTATGGGTGCGTAACAACACGCATGAACGTTCCTGTGTGGCGCCGCGATCGGGTTTCTGGCGGCTGGGCTGTTTGTGATTTCCGGTAGAGTGCCGTCACAAAAAATATAACACAGATGAGGATATACAGGACGGTGGGATACAATGAAAGCGATTCGATCGCAGAGGTTCAGGGGTTACCGGGATTCCGGATGGATTGACCTGCAACTACCGATGATACTGCTGCTGGGTACAAACTCATCCGGGAAGAGTGCTATCCGGAATTCCAATATTTGCAACCATGTTTTAGGGGATGAGAGGTCCCCTCTGCTTCGATTTTATCATGAATCCTGCGAATCGGACGAATAGCACGAATCTATGCTGTGAATCGCGAAACTGTTATTACGCTTAACGCATGTAGGAGTACCATGCATCCGAACGGGAAGGTCTATCTGGTCGGCTCCGGTCCTGGTGATCCGGAACTCCTGACGGTCAAGGCGCTGCGCCTTATCAAGGAGGCGGACGTGATCGTATACGATCAACTTCCGGGACCTGAAATACTCGCGTCGCTTCCGAAAAGCGCGGAACTAATCGATGTCGGCAAATACGCAGGCGACCACACGCTTTCACAGGATGAGATCAATCGATTGCTGGTCGATTGTGCATCACAGGGAAAGATGGTGGTTCGTCTGAAGGGTGGCGACCCATATCTCTTTGGAAGGGGTGGCGAGGAAGCACTGGAACTTCGGAAAGCCGGGATCGAGTTTGAGGTGGTGCCGGGAATCACGTCTGCAATAGCAGTTCCCGCGTACGCAGGCATCCCGATCACGCACAGGGATGATGCATCGATGGTTACGATCATCACAGGGCATGAGCAGAAGAAGGAAGGGTCGATGCTCGACTGGAAATGGCTTTCGCAGTCGTTGGGTACGATTGTGATCCTGATGGGTGTGAGCACGCTTGGCACGTACATCCCTGAATTGATGCGGTACGGCAGTGATCCCGCTACGCCTGTTGCGATAATCGAGCGCGGGACAAGGGATGATCAGGTGGTGACCACAGGAAGTTTAAGCACGATCGTCAATATCGCAAAGGATCGCGGGGTCAAGGCGCCTGCGATTGTCGTGATAGGGGATGTGGTGCGGCTGCACGACGCGCTGGGCTTGTCCAAATGAAACTTTGAATCAACAAGATTTTCGGATCTTTAGTAATTCGCGAGTGTAAGCATCGTAGATGAATTGTGCAGGTTATTCGTACGCGGTTACTAAGTGCTCACCGAACAATAAAGTAGCAAAAGTATATGCCCCGAGTAACTCGTGGTAGGAACCACAAGATTACACGGATTTTCACAAGATTTCTGTGTTAACCATGATCCCTTTTGCCGATTTTATCACGGATGGACCGAGGGGCAGATGATACGAATTTTAACAGGTTATTTTTTGGCAAGCCCGAAGAACACAAAATCCTGATAAAACCCCAAAATCATCTCAGATCCAGCTTATTCCACCAGTCCCACTCCCCCACTCCGAAGAATTCGGATGCCCCGTAGATATCTTCGAAGAGTTGGTCGTAGACAAAGTATTCGGGTTCATACGTGATCATTTCTGCGCCGAGACTTCCCTCGGTAGCGCTGACCGTAGGCTCAACCGCCAGATATTTCCCGCCCCGCAGCGGGACGATCACCCATGCATGGCCGTACCCATCCTGCCAGTCGTCCATGGTTGCGATGTATGCGGTTACGTTGTGGCATTCGAGTTTCCATTCGATGTATGCAGCCATCTCAGAGCAGTCGAAAACCGAGCACTGGTACGGCGTTATGAATCCCTTGCCAAGCAGCCGTTTCACCTCGTCCGGGGTGTTCTGAAACCGGCTCTTAGGGCGGTAATACGGATCAGGAATATCTGAAAGATCTGCCTTTAGAGAAGGCGCCTCCTCCGGATCAGGTGGGTCTGGTGCAGGGGATGCGAATCTCGCCGACTCACTGTTGCTGACTCCGACATTCTCGTTGAAACGGACGATATTGGAATAGGTTGCATCCACATACGCGGCAGCTCTACGGCTGTGATACCTGGCATGGCTATCGTTGTCTTGCGAGGAATATTCGGACGCCTGGTAGAGATCGGACGCTGACTCGTTGATGCTGTGATGAATCGCACGCAGAATAGATAATTGGGCACCATAATACGCTTCACCGGATCTGGAGAGCGAAGCGTTCGTGACACAGTGTTCGAACGACTCGATCGATGCGGCGTACTCCCGATTCTCCCGTTTCAGTTGCTCGCATTCCGTTAGGCAGCCATCGTATTCGCGATCGTTAAAGGATGCTATGGCACGATTGAGGGACTCGGTTATAGTCTCCATGTGTGAAAGTACCTCGGACTGGCTCTCTTCCGGATTGGAATCTTGCCAACCGATTCCTCTCCCACCCCCGCCCTCGATATGGATTTCGGGATGCACAGGGCTTTCGTGGATGCATCCGACAGATACGACTACCAGTGACAGCGAAAATACCAGTGACAGCACCACCCAGCGCATTTTGGAATGCATCATCCTTATGCATCTCTCGAACCAACACATTTTAAATATAGTACATGAAACGTACGAGAGTAATGCTTCCCATAGACCTGATCGACCGCGTGTATCGGGGTGAATGTACGAAAGAAGATGCTACGCTGCTTGCGATCGCACCGCCTGTCGAACTCTTCGGACTGGCAGATAAACTACGCGCGGAGGCGGTCGGAGATGTTGTCTCATACATACCCAACCGAAACATCAATTTTACAAACCGGTGCATCGGAACCTGCCGGTTCTGCGCATTCAGGGATCCGGATGGCTACCAGCTCGGGATTCCGGAGATCCTTACAAAGGTAGAGGAGGCGGTCAGTGTGGGTGCAACCGAGATCTGCATCCAAGGGGGGCTTCTGCCGGACATGCACCTGTCAAATTACTGCGAGATCCTTGAATCGATCAAATCCGAATTTCCGAAGGTCCATATCCATGCATACTCGCCGATGGAGGTCTGGTACGCAGCAGGTGGGGGCAGGGGAGCGGAGAGCGGAGAGAGTGGTGGTGGCAGCGAAGACCGGGAACGGGCTGGTGCCGCCGTAAGAGATGCGCTTACCGCTCTAAAGAAGGCAGGACTTGATACAATGCCCGGAACCGCAGCAGAGATCCTTGTGGATGATGTGCGCGCGAAGATATGCCCAGGTAAGCTGAATACCGAACAGTGGGCAGGTGTCATCAGAACTGCGCACAGTCTTGGCATACGAACGACCGCAACTATCATGTACGGGCACATCGAGACTGTGAGGGACCGGATCGATCACCTGTTCCTGATTCGCAACCTGCAGGACGAGACGCATGGATTCACTGAATTTGTGCCGCTCTCGTTTATGCCGTACAACAACAAACTCGGCGAAGGGATGCTTGCGGGCGGAAATTACGGCAACACCGGAATCGATGACCTGCGGATGCATGCGCTTGCGCGAATCGTGCTACATAACCACATCCCAAACATCCAGGCGAGCTGGGTGAAGCTCGGGAAAAAACTGGCGCAGTACGCACTCCATTGCGGATCAAACGATCTTGGAGGAACGCTCATGGAAGAAAAGATATCGAAATCGGCGGGATCGATGTCAGGCGAATATATGCCGCCGTCGGAGTTTAACTGGATCATTGAGAATGCCGGACGGATACCGATGGTGAGAGATACAACCTACTCATACCAACGACACCCCACGCAGGGATAGGGGCAGTGACTTCATCTACCGGGATCTGATGAGGTACGGACCATTATACGGAGACTTTCGATGGCTGAAAATCTGCCTGCAAAAAACGACTCTCAAATTATCATTTACCAGACCGAAGGCGGCAAAACGAAGATTGAAGTCCTGCTTGTGGACGAGACGGTCTGGCTGACACAGAAGTTGATTGCGGAGTTGTTTCAGACAACCATCCCTAAGGTCAATATACACATCAAGAACATTTTTGAGGAAGGGGGACTTGATCCTGATTCAGTTATTAAGTTTTTCTTAACAACTGCTGCCGATGGCAAAAATTACAGAACGAAATTCTGCAGTCCGGATATGATCATTTCTGTGGGTTATCGGATAAAATCCCGTGTGGCTACCCGTTTCCGCCAATGGGCAACCCAGCGGCTGCGGGACTATATTGTCAAGGGTTTTGTTCTTGATGGCGAAAGGTTGAAAAATCCTGATCAGCCCTTTGATTATTTTGATGAACTTCTGCGCCGCATCCAGGATATCCGCACCTCTGAACGTCGGTTTTACCAGAAAATAACCGATATTTATGCGACCAGCATCGATTATGATCCCACAACCAAAACCAGCATCAATTTTTTCAAGACCGTGCAAAACAAACTTCATTGGGCAATCACCGACAAGACTGCCGCTGAAATCATTTATGACCGGGCAAATGCCACCAAACCGAATATGGGACTTACCAGTTGGCGGGGCGAGAAAGTGCGCAAACAGGATGTTGCCATCGTCAAAAATTATCTTGATGAAGATGAGTTACGTGGGCTTAACAATCTTGTAGAGCAATATCTTGTCTTTGCCGAAGGACAGGCGATGCGCCGCACCCATGCACATGAACGACTGGACCGCGAAACTGGACAGCTTTTTGCAGTTGAACGACCGAAATATTCTGGAGCACGTGGGAAAAATATCTCCTGATATGGCTAAGGAACTTGCGGAAACAGAATACGAAAAATGCAACCGGGAGCGTATACGATACAGTGACTCAAAAGATAGCGATTTTGATGAGGCTTTCAAACAGATAGAAAATAACAGATACCAAAATGGAGAAACGATACAATGACTAATGCAGCTATAATTGGTGTTGTTGGCTACCACAACACCGGAAAGACAACCTTAATCTGTAAACTGATTGAACGATTGAGCGAGCGCGGATATTTTGTGTCCACGATAAAGAATATCCCCAAAGACGGATTTTCGATAGATATTGAAGGAACAGACACATGGAAACATGCCGAATCCGGTGCCGGACTCGTGGTTGCAAGTACACCAGATGAGACATCGTTCATCTTTAAAAGCGGCATGAAATTCGATGAAATCGTAAGACTCGCTGATGTTGCAACATCCCCTGATCTGATACTCGTGGAGGGGCATAAGACCGAGAATATCCCAAAGATCGTACTCGGGGATATCGAGATGGATGGTGGCGGGCGAAGATACAATCCAGATACGGATGATTTCGAGGAGATTCTCGATTACGTAATAGAGGCGATCGAGATTGCGAGGATATACGCGAAACTTCCGAAGATGGATTGCGGGAAATGTGGGTGCGATGACTGCATGAAGATGGCAGAAGCTATCGTCCGCGGGGAGAAGGCAATCTCGGACTGTGTGGTGAAGGAAGGGCTTGTGACCGTTACCGTAGGGGGAGATACGATTCCAATGGGTTTCTTTGTTCAGAATGTCATCTCGAAAACGATTTTCGGAATGGTATCCTCCTTAAAAGGCGTTGATAGTGAAGACACGGACGCGGACATAACTATTGAGATAAAACATGCCGAAAAATAGATTGAAGATTGGGATATTCGGATGCGGCGCGATCGGAAGTGGGATATGCGGCGCGATCGACGAGGGGATCATCGATGCAGACCTCATCGCAATCTGCGACCGCGATCCTGCGATAGAGCAACTTGCAGACTCGCTTGATAGCCACCCAGCAACTATGAATGTCGGCAGGATGGCAAGATCCGTGGATATCGTGGTCGAAGCTGCATCCCAGCAGGCTTTACACACGATCGCACCAATTGTGCTCTCCGCGGGGTGTGATCTCATGATCATGAGTGTCGGTGCTCTCGCAGATGCGGAACTCTTCGATCAACTCAAGGATCTGGCACGGCGCAACGATTGCAGGATATATGTACCGTCTGGCGCAGTCGCAGGCATCGACGGCATCAGATCAGCAGCCATCGGACGGATCGACTCAGTCGTGCTGACGACAACGAAGCCTCCGAGCGGGTTTGCTGGTGCGCCTTACATCGAGGAGCATGGCATCGATCTTTCGTCGCTATCCGGGGCGACTGTGCTCTTTGAGGGAACTGCCACGGATGCGGTGCAGGCGTTTCCCGCGAACGTGAACGTGGCAGGCACACTGAGTCTTGCAGGCATCGGGTACGATGCAACGACGGTACGAGTCATCGCGGATCCCGCGGTTACACGAAATATGCATGAGATTAAGGTTACAGGGGAGTTTGGGGCGCTGACGGTCAAGGTCGAGAACGTTCCGTCGCCTGAGAACCCGAAGACGAGTTATCTTGCGATGCTGTCAGCAATTGCGACGCTAAAAAAGATTACTGAGCCTGTGTGGGTGGGGACGTGAGTACATACGGATTCGGGGGTGTCCGGATTTTTATAATCTTTTCAGATGCGTGTTGTAATCATCAACAGTGAGTTCTATCTCTCGCAGAATCTTTCGTATCAAAGGACGTGCCAAAACCCTCCCTTTGTGATGTGGGACCGTGGTAGTCCTTCCATCAAGGTGTCTGTAAAACACGTGACTTCCCTTCTGGCAAACTCGCTCAAAGCCCAATAGAAATATAGCAGCTTCTCCATCCTTTTAGCATCGATGATCCGAAGCTTGCTCAACCTGCCACCTCAACCTGCTGAATCCCTACAAATTCGGGTAGCTGCTCTTTACTATCAATGTCCATCCCCCCCAGGCATAATTCGACCACTTCTGTAAGGTTTTTGTAAAGCTCGTCGAGCGTTTCTGCCTGTGTATGGGCACCAGGGATTCCGGGAACGACTGTTACATACAATCAGGTTTCCGGGTCTTTTTCGATGTGTCCGGTTACTCTGTGCATTTTAAATACTTATTATTCGACAATTTTAGATATGCTCCGTTATGTGAAGATGCCATCATTTTCAAGATACTGTTGTTGGCCCAAGTTATGTGTAAGCCACTGCATCATCCAAAATCTCACTTCACCCGTGGCATTGCGATAATCTCCCGTATCTGCATCTTAAAGAAACTGTTCGCATGTCCTGGTTTGATCACACATGCGACATCCGCGCCCGTACCGGTCCCGCCGATCGCGATGACTTCGGAATCGTCACTGACAGGGATCATGCCCGAATCCGCAGCCATGATCGTGACCTCGACAGCGACCTTAAACCCGATCCCGAACAGACTCCTGAGGACGGCTGCAATGGTCTCAGACCGGCTCGCCCCGCCGAGTTTGTCAGTGAATGACCGCTCCACGCCCGATAAAGGGTGCGTCTGTGTAAAGACAATTGCGCCCATCTCTTCCAGTGTTTCGAGGTTATTCTCCTCAAATAGCCATTTTCCTTCCACTCTTGCGCCGTAATGCAGCGTTGCAACTATCGTCTTGATGCCTGTGCCCTCTGCTGCTTTCGCGACCTTAATCCCTGTCGATCCTGTGGTGCTTGCAACCACGATGTGTTTGATTCCGAGTTCGACTGCCCTCTCGACCGCAGCCCGCACAGTCTCATCCGTGTTAGCAGCGCCCGGCTCTTCGAAGTATGTGATATCTTTTTTCATGTTAACGCCTCTGGTGTCGATCCGGCGGTTTGAAACTCTCACTACCGGATTACCGCCATGATAGTGTTGATCTGATCCATGCGGCTGCCGGGATTCGAACCCGGGTTATAAGCTTGGGAAGCTCATGTCATACCACTAAACTACAGCCGCAGCCACAACATATCATCCGGGTGGCATCTCTTATATCTTTTGGCATTAGCGCGGGGGTGGCGATTCGTCTGGTGCTTTGGTTCGGACTTGTATCTTTTCAGACATTTGAAGCTTGAAGTGAACTAAATGGGACTCGGATATTAGTTACATCCACGATTGCCGTAGGATTGGTATTTGTTTTATTGTGAATTAGCCTACATTGGCAAAATCTTAATCTCCACCTCTTTTGATTTGATTTCTGGTGTAATGTCCCACCAACCAGCCTTGAGTTTGTATATACTCCTCACAGATGCAGATATATTACTTACACCCCTTCTTCTCACCTTAATGATCATTGTAGGATTGAAACCTCGAACTACATTTGTATTGTAAATCTTCCAGTAAATTCGATAATTCTTTCTTCCACAGGCATCAATCTCGCACCTATTAAGACCCCATTCAAATTCCCATGGGTTTATTTTAATGCTGAGTAAATCTGGAATTACCTGGCCAATTGGTGCAGGGACAAATTTTAAAAGTTTTGTTATACCTAAACTTATCTTAACTTCCCCACTGAGAAGTCCAATATATTCGCTTTTATCACTGGGTGCAATATCATATGCAGTCACATCTGTACGATTTCCACCATCACACGTTAAATCAACCTCAAAAAGAAGTTCAGGAATTCTGAATCTCCGGCCCAATATCACATTCAACCCCAATTCCACAACATAATAATTAAACTCAGAAAGGGTACTTTTTATATACTCAGCTACATCCTGTTGATCGTGAGGAATTTGATAAACATTGGCGGTGGGTGCAACTTCTACTACTGCTTTATCTAACTCATTTTCTTCTTCTATTATAGTAAGAGATTTGCTCCTTTCCAACACCCTATATGTGCATAATTCCATTTTATCTATCCTATGCGCATACGGTTCATTTGTAGGAATTATTTCAGGAAGCTGACTCTTATCCAGTTTATAATACTCTAAGAATTCTCTTTCATATTTATTCCCAGTATCCGGAATCGCCATAGATTCAATCTCAAAGGGTTTATATTCCTCAAATTTTTCTCCAAATTTTTTCATTTTTCCCACCGTTTAATTTTATTTTTGATGATTACAAAATCACCAAACCCCAGACTTAAGTTCAGAGCCTGCACACCCGCGTTTTCGCATCCGGTTTGGCTGTGCCAGCGCTTCGTATTATGAGCAGTCGGCAATAAAACCGTGTACCCATCACAGCGAAACTCCCCTCCGGCCATGCATGATAAATCAGAACTCATCTTATATAAAACCTCTTCATGAGTAGGGGGTCTGCCAACGATATATGGCGTAAAGCTCCCGAGGGCGCTACTTACCCGGAAAAGGTTAAACCATACGCGTTCCAAGATACCATCATGACAACGACCACCAGAGAGCGGGCGGGCAAATCAAAAGACATCATCAGAAAGGATGGAAAGACATTATTTGAGTTCACAGATCGTATAACCGCATTCGATGGGCTGAAGAAGGATGAATACCCTAACAAAGGCGAGGTCTGCTGTAGATTGTCTACATACTGGTTCGAGATTCTGGAAAAGGAAGGGATATCGACGCACTTTCGCGCCTTCGTCCCGCCAAACGTCATGGAAGTTAAATACCTCGAGATCATCCCGGTCGAGGTGATCTGGCGCAATTTTGTCGCAGGATCACTACTGAAACGCTACGAAAGTGGAGATGCCCCCCCTGCAGGAATCGAGCCGAGATTGGGCGCAAGGATACCCGGCGGAATCTGTGAGTTCACGACCAAGTTTGAGGCGACCGACCGATTGATCGATGAGCAGGAGATTCTGGATAACAGGTGGCTTACACGCGAGGAACTGGACACGATCCGAGAGTCTGCACGACGGGTAAACGATATCATGAACGCGCATCTCCTTAAAAAAGGCATCATCCTTGCGGACTTCAAGATCGAGTTCGGGAAGAACCTTGCAGGCGATATATTGCTTGCCGATGAGGTTGGAACTCCGGATGGATGCCGGTTCTGGGACGCGGGTTCGTACGCTGAGGGCAGGATCGAGAGTCTTGACAAGGATGTGTACCGGTACGAAAAAGGCAATCTTTCGGATGCTTACGCAACGATTATGAGAAGAATCTGCGGATAATGTGATTATGCTCCCGCTGTACCTGTATCACGCAAATCAATGCGATCCGAAGAAGTGTACAGGCAAAAAACTGCTCAAGTTCGGGTTGGCGCAGCAGAAGAAGCCTTTGGAACTTCCATATAGATCTATGCTGCTAAACCCGTTCTCAGAGAGGGCGCTTGCCCCGGACGATGCGTGCACAGGTATTTCTGCGTTGGATTGTTCATGGGCAGATGCGGAACTGGTTTTCAAGAGACTTAGCCGCATGAAACAGCGGGCGCTTCCATATCTGGTAGCTGCAAATCCTGTAAACTTTGGAAAGCCGTTTAAGCTAACGACTGTCGAGGCATTCGCTGCCGCCTTGTATATTCTCGGCGAAGATGAGCAGGCAGCCACGATACTTGGGAAGTTTAACTGGGGACACACGTTTTTGGAACTGAACCGTGAGTTGCTGGAGGCGTATGCCTGTGCGAAGGACAGTTCAGAGGTCATAGCGATTCAGAGCGAGTATCTCTGAAAGTTTTTGTCTTTGCGTGGTCACGGGTAAAAACTCTGGTTTCTTGGTACGCAAGGAAACAAAAGACGTATGTGTTTAGATGAGGCGAAAAACCACGAGATTACACGAGATTACACGAGATTAACACAGAAATCTTGTGGAAATCCGTGTAATCTTGTGGTTAGCTAAACACGTACCAAAAGACTAATGTAACCGCCCGCCACATACTTACTTGAGGCGTTTTATGAGCGATGTTACCGTAGCCGTAAAGCGGGTTGGAATCGTCTCTCGGTACGATGAACCCGGCGCAATCAGACTGGCAGAGCTCATATTCCGCCATCTCGAATCGAAAACTGAGATCGAGGAGGTCGTATTTGAGCAGGACACCGCATCCGGGATCGGAACCCGAGGCGGGGGCGTTTCTGTCGAGGAGCTGGATGCCGATCTGCTGATCATAGTCGGCGGTGACGGCACGATCCTGCGCACCATCCAGAAACTCAAGCGGCAGATACCGATCCTCGGAATCAATTTCGGCAGGGTCGGCTTCCTCGCTGACGCCACGCCAGAAAATGCGCTTTCTATGATCGATGAGGTTCTTGCTAATCTTACGGTCGATGCGCGGATGCGGCTTACGATCCACATCAACGGAGATACGCTCCCGCACGCAACCAATGAAGCCGTGATCGTCACGACGCGCCCTGCCAAGATGTTTGCATTCCGGATTCTTGTGGATGGCTGCGAACTCGACTGCCTGCGTGCGGATGGCATCGTCTTTGCGACGCCGACCGGCTCCACCGCTTATGCGATGAGCGCAGGAGGTCCGATCGTCGATCCGAAGGTTGGCGGCGTCGTTATCGTTCCGCTTGCTCCGTACAAGCTCTCATCGAGACCGTGGGTGGTCTCCGCGGGTAGCAGGATCACTGTTGAGCCGATCGCAGCGTTTAAGGACGCTGCTATCGTCATCGATGGACACCACACTCAACCGGTGCGGGCTGGTGATTTTATTACGATCACGAAGGCGGATGAGCCTGCCCTGTTTGCGAAGACCGGGTGGCGGTTCTACGAGAAGGTGCGAAGCAAGCTGTGAAGCTGCCGGGGCATATGTGGGGTGCTGTCGTCTCTGACCTTGCTGGAGGGGATGAGTGGGGGGCGTCGATATCGAGAAGGTCCAACCGATGCCGGACATTTTCTGGAGGCGTGCCAGGGATCATGTCACCATTAACAATGTTTTGATCGTCAGTTGGAAGGCTGAGCTTAGCAATCCCTTCTTGAAACGCAAGAAGGTTTCTTCTAATATCCTCCAGATCGTTTATTGATACGGATTGTGTGTGTGTATGGCAGAATGATCCCCTTCCACAATGATTACATCCCTACCCGCAGTTATTTCAGCTCTGTCAAGCCTTCGTTCCCTGCGCTCTTCCTCGGGTTCAACACCGTTGAGCAATTGCTTGACCGAGTATCTTTTCATAACCCCTTCCGGAATGAGGCTCTCTTCACCCATCTCTTCCAGGTTCAGCAGATGTTTGTAATCGACCACGATCTCCGGATGATCTTGTAGAGGCACCTTCTCTTCGGGTTCGATTCCCGGGATGGTCTCGTGGATATAATCAAAATTGGAACGGATGACACCAAGAAAGATGCGCCGGGTCTGCTCTCTGCCGCTGACCCAGATAAAGATCTTCTTATCCTCCTTATCCGCCTTGACCAGTGCTTTGTTCCCACTAACCTTGTCCTCCAGCACCACCCCGCTGCGCCAGTAGGTTTTTCTGCATATAGAGGGGTGCATACGCACGGTGAATTATGAGATAATACTTCCCGGAAGCACATCGTAATGGTACTGGAAAGGCAGTGCTCCGCCCCAATCGCCAGTATCCGGTTCTTCCTTGGAGAGAAGGCTCGGGATCAGGAATCTCTGATCTGGAAAATCATCAAAATCAAAGCAGAGTTTAAACTTGCGCATCATATCCATGATAAACATCCGTTGCTTATCTCTTGGGTAACCAGGAGCGTCCAATATCCTGTTGAGCGTTTCTCGTTTCAGAATACCCCCCATCTGCAACAACTCCTTGGAATTCAGAATATTGTAGACGCCGTTTGTGACCCATTCAGGGTTTAAGATGTTGGTGTCTTCCAGTCTGGGATCGTCCCGGAAATTAAGGACGATGCCCAGATCATGGAGTATGCCGATGAGGGTGCGCTGACTGAGATCGTCGGTTACGCCTTCGGTCTGACACATACCCAGATACTCCTGATACGGGATGTAATCCTCTTCCATCCCCTCCAGTCGGTTCTTGACAGCAGACCAGGTGGTCAGCAGTGGATCGTGGACGTGCTCAAGCAAGCCAACCTCTCTTGCGATGATGTCTTTCAGTTCAGCACAACCGTCACCTTCTTTACAGGAGACCTCGACGATCTCTCTGATGCTCCTGTACTTTGCCATAAGCCCCCGCTTATCGATGTCAAGCGGCTGCTCGTCAATCTTGTTGCCGACGATGATGACCGGAGAGTCCTCGCCGAAGCTCTTGATGATATTTAACCAGTACTCGATCCGGTTCTCCTCATCCCCCAGCCGCGCGTCCAGAACAAGCAGATAAAGGCTGCGTTTGGTCAGGAAGAACTGATGGGTAGCGTGCATAATTTCCTGCCCGACAAGGAGCATCTTTGCTTCGTTCAGGGGCTTCTTCTCACCTGCTTCGTGCTGCAGATAATAGTTGATGATGGTTGCGGGTTCGTCTTTTTTCGATAAGATTTCAGGAGGGATCGGGAGCGGATTGTCTATGAGGTCAAGCATTCTCAGGCTGGTCAGTTCAGCAATCTCAGGGGGGAGGGCAGTCAGTTGGTTACGCGAGAGGTTAAGCGTTCTCAGGCTGGTCAGTTCAGCAATCTCAGGGGGGAGAGTGGTCAGCTAAACGACCACACCTCTATCGTGTTCGGTTTCTCCCAAAAAACCTAATTTTTTTAGGGTAGATTACTTATATACCTAAATGATACATCTGAACATATAAATCAGGATAACTCGGAGGAGGGATAATATGGATCATATAGTTCACAGAAT
>JAYELB010000133.1:0-3806 GCA_034717055.1 Methanobacteriota archaeon | reverse complement strand
GGCTTGGGGCTCCAGCAGGGGTAAGTGTCTCGGCTGATATACTTGCGATTGACAATTTTGTTGATGAGCTTGAGTCCCGGCTCACAGCTGCCAGAGCGGGCTACCTCGATAATCTCAGCGCCGGGGCGGTCGCTCTCGCCTCCGGTGTAGACCTAACAAGCATTCACGGCGCAGCATTGACCGAAACAGTGAATGGGTATCTTGCGGCGGCATTCGTGAAACTCTTTGATGTTGTAACCCCTGTGTTGGTGGCGTCTGACGTCATGCGAGGAACAGACTCTGCCGCGTTAGCGGCGACTGCCCTTACTGACGTAACATGGACAGATGCCAGAGCCGGGTATCTCGATGAGCTTGCTGCAGCGAACCTTCCCGCAGACCTCGACGCTGTTCTTGCGGATACGAATATGTTGCAGACAGACTGGGTGAACGGTGGCAGGCTTGACCTGCTTCTTGATGCATGCGCTCTTGAGGCGACTGTGGCGGCGCTAAACAATATTTCTACCGCACAGGTCAACACGGAGTGTGACAATGCGCTTAGCGACTACGATTCGCCAACCAACGCCGAAATGGTGGCAGCATTCACCGAAATAAAGGGTGCAACGTGGGCAGCAGGAACGGACACACTTGAACATATTAGAGACAAGGAGACTGATATCGAAACCGACACAAACGAGCTTCAAACTGACTGGACGAATGGTGGCAGGCTGGATCTACTGTTGGATGCTATTCCAACTACGGCTATGCGTGGTACGGATGGGGCCAACACTGTTGTTCCGGATGCAGCGGGAGTTGCGGCAACCCCGACGGAAGTTGCCACGGCACTGACAGACATTCACCTAGATCACCTTCTTGCTGTTAATTACGATCCGGCAAGCAAGCCGGGTGTTGCGACGGCACTGCTCAACGAACTGGTTGAAAATGATGGCGGTGTCTCTCGATACACGGCTAACGCCCTTGAACAGGCTCCGAGCGGCGGAACAAATCCGAACGTGTTGATAGACACAACGTTAGCATCGGTCACGAGTCAAACCGTGGTTGTGTTGACTGCAGGATCGAACGACGACGATGCATATAAGGATCAGGCTGTTGTGGTGTATGATGCGTCTGATAGTGATTATCCGAGTGTGCGGAAATGCAGTGCTTATGTGGGTGCCACGAAGACGCTCACATTAGATTCTGCTCCGGACTTTACGATAGTTACCGGGGATGGTGCGAAAGTCTTTGTGACCGCACCCGGAACGTCTGCACCTACCGCAGCACAGAACGCTGATGCAGTGTGGGATGAGTTGAAGGCAGCGCATACCATAGCGGATTCTTTTGGTGATTATCTGGATGATGAGATCACCTCTCGCAATGCAACCACTCCTCCAACGGTGGGTGCAATCCGGACTGAGATGGAGGGAGCAGGCTCAAAGCTCTTAGCGATCGAGGGCTACACTGATAAGATCGATGATGGCACTGATGGGTTGACCGCTATCAAGGCAGAAGTCGAGGGTCTTGCCGGTGCCGCCATGCGGGGTACGGATAGTGCCAACACAGTTGTTCCGGATGCGGCGGGTGTTGCTCCGACCGCTGCTGAGATCAAGACAGAACTTGAACAGGCTGGTTCGAGTCTTGCGCAGATCCTCACTGACACCGGCACGACTCTTGACACGCATCTTACAGACATCAAGGGCGCAACGTTCGCAGGAGCCACTGACTCGCTGGAGGCTATCAGGGATCGCGGTGACGCCGCTTGGACAACAGGCAGTGGAGGCTCCGCGGCAGATATTGCTGATGCCGTGTGGGATGAGGCAACCAGCGGGCATACTGGAGCAGGATCTTTTGGCGCAAAGAATCAGAATCAGGTTCCTTCCGAAACTCTGAATGATTATAAGGCTACAGGGTTCAATACCGTTGTTCCGGATGTGGCAGGCACGGCGGCGGGACTGCACACAACGACAGACGGAAAGATTGACACAGTTGATGCGAATGTCGATGCGATTCTGGCAGACACGAACGAGCTCCAGACCGATTGGGGGAATGGTGGCAGGCTTGACCTGATCCTTGATGCCATAGCAGCCGATACCACAACTGATATTCCTGCTCTGATCGCAGCTTTGAACGATCTTTCAAGTGCTGAGGCAAACGCAGCATGTGACACGGCACTGACAGATTATGATCCACCTACCCGTGCCGAGGCGACGACGGATAAGGACGCGATCATCACAGAGGTGAACGCGAACGAGACGAAGATTGACACGATTGACACGGTCGTGGACGCAATCAAAGCAAAAACCGATAATCTGCCGTCCGGGATCGCGAAGAACGTTGCGTTACCAAAGTTCTCAATCTTCATGGTTGAAACTTCGGATCATGTCACTGGCGCAACCGGAAAGACGGTTACAGGCACGATAAGTAAAGACGGCGGGTCTGTGGTGTCCCTAACCAATGCGATCACGGAGGTAGCTGGCGGGTTGTATGTGATTGCTAGTGGGCTTACTCAGGCGGAGATGAACGCAGATGTAATTGATCTGATCTTCAGCGCGACAGGCTGCGATGATCGAGTATACAATATCCACACGAGCTGAAACATGATAATAACATATTCGTGGCTGGATCAGTACAGTGTACTTGGGCTGGGGTCGTATCCTGCGTATTTCGGAACGATGGAGTTCGTATTGGCGACACCAGCCACTTGCCGGACCACAACGATCTCGGCAGAGACCAGGAGAGGAACGATCTCGGCAGAGACCAGGAGAGGAACGATCTCGGCAGAGACACGAACAGTAACTATGACCTGTTGAGGTAATTAAAAATGGGATTGACCACATTTATTAAGGATCCGGATGCTGTGCTCGACTTTTCGTTTGATTGGTCGAGTTGGCTGGAAACGGGGGAGTCAATTAGTTCGCACACGATAACGGCGGGATCTGGGATCACGAATGATTCGGACAGCGAGAGCAGTGGAATCGTGACTGCGTGGATCTCTGGAGGTACTGCGGGCAGTACGTACACTATCGCCTGCAAAATTGTAACCAGTCTTGGGCGGACAGATGAGCGTACGATCAACATTGTTGTTGCAGAACGGTAAGCGTATGTCAGCACCACGTAGGGGTAGAGGTCTCAAGGACGGTTCGCAGTCGGGTCGTACTAATAATGGTGGTGGCGGTCGTAATCAGACGTCTGATTGCCGTCATCCAAAGAAGAAGAAGGCTCGCAAATAAATGATGGGAGGCCGCGCGGGACTTCGTGAAGACACACAAGGGGGTTAGTGTCAGTTTTTACTGCAGTGGGATTGAAAGAAGATGTCCCGCGCATGTTCATGTGTGGTCTCAAGGTACTTAAAAGTTCCGGTGCCGTGAATATGACCACCCACGTACATTCACGCTGTGAACCGCGAGAAGAGATGCACAGCAACCGACCTATCTGAAATGTGCAGTCTCTCCATCGATGACGCAAGAGAAATCGCAAACACACTTGTTATCGAAGGCGTCATTGCAGTTGAACGCGGTCCAGGCGGGCACTTCTTTGTCCCGAACCAGATCCAATCGTCAAGACCCCCCAAAGTTCTTGGGGGGCATCCATTTTTTAGTTCGCCCACAATAGCTTGGTGACACTCCCATCAGTCACCGTAAGCGAAACCAGATCACCGATGTCGATTGTTTCTATCTTGTTTCCGTAATCGAGCGTCAGAAACAGCCCGCTGTTTGGCTCAACCTGCACCTCAAACTCTGCGAGTGAGGTGTAGATTCGCGGTCCGTGCATGTCGGTGATTCTGATGTATCTTGCCTTGGTCTCGCAATGCTGCGTGATCATGACTCCTG
>JAYELB010000132.1:0-15093 GCA_034717055.1 Methanobacteriota archaeon | reverse complement strand
CTGGAACTTCCCTGAGCCTGCCGACATACCAGCGCTCATCGATCCAATACTCAAGCATAAAATGTCTTAACATGGTTTCGCCTCATCACTTTGTGATTTTGACTATCATGCCCCATATTCGAGACTTTTTAATTTGTTCTGGTCGGTTGAAAACATGATGCCAACCCGGCAAATATAAATATAATTAGATGGATGTAATCAGTGAAATCGGTGTTAATCTGTGGCTAAAATAGTATCAGCCACAGATTAACGCAGATGGACACAGATTATAGGTGTAAACTACTTTTCAGATCGATAGTGTGCCATTATGGCAGTTGTGGTTGCGTAAGACAATCCGACGTTCCCAGAAAGTAATAAAAAGACTCACATATTCCTCCTAAGTGCTCACCGAACAATAAAGTAGAAAAAGTACATGCTCGAGTGACTCGTGGTAGGAACCACAAGATTACACGGATTTTCACAAGATTTCTGTGTTAATCTTGTGTAATCTCGTTGTTTTATACGCGGAGATCTACACAATTTTTGATAAGTACTAGCAAAGTTATCTGATGGCGCCTCACAGCCATGACATTTGTACAATTTGCTTATTCGTTCAATCCATGATCCCTTTTGCCGATTTTATCACGGATGGATAGATGGACGGATGATACGAATTTTAACATGTTATTTTCTGGCAAGCCATAACATTCATTCGGCTCAGACATATACGCCAGCAAACTTCCGGACGTGCTCTAAATCCCAAGCGCACCAGTGATACCAGACCCGATCACCCCGAGCGCATCAATGACACCAGCCTTGACCATCTCTTTATCGATCCCGCATTGTGTCAACACCACCCACGCACCGAGGAACGTACCTACAATGCTTCCAAGATTCGCAAGCGCTGCGACCAGTATCACGCGGAAGAGGTTGTTCTTCATCAGATCGTGGAGCGTATCTGTCTCAGCAATACCGTGAATGTCATGCGGAGATGGTTTTCGCATCTTTGCCTCGACTGCACCGGCAAACCAGCCCGCGGCGATCATCGGGTTTAGCGAGGTAAGCCACGCGACACTGAATGCTGTCAATACCGAGTAGATATGCCCGCGGGCAAGCGCGGCGCCAAGCCCGCTTAACACGCCATTGATGATGAACCAGTATCCGAATGCGACAAGAAACTCATCGAACGATATGGTAGCGATGATCAGCGCGAACATAGCAAGGACGAGCGCGATCATGCCAACTCCGATGATCTTCCCGAGACTGAACCGTTTCTTTGGAATCTCACATAATTTGTTGATGTCGGGAAGCTTCTCAGGGTGTTTTAGATATTCTTGTATCCCTTTCCTGTGTCCTGCTCCAACGATCGCAACCACGTTTCCGGTCCCATTCTCTTTGAGATCGAGAAGATTCTTTGCGATGTAGGCATCCCTCTCCTCGATAAGAACGCTTGCCGTGGTCGGCGAGAACTCTTTAAGTTCTGAAACCAATTGGGTGACAATATCCTCCTCGGTAATGGCTTCTATGTCGATGTCTTTACCTCCGACTCCGAATAGCGCGCCTACTAACGCGCCAAGCATCTTTATCTTCTCGAAAAACCCGAGTTTGCCGATAAATCGCTGAAGCGTTATCCGGATGTCCCGGTCAACAAGAGCGATCTCAGTCCCGAGTTCTTCTGCGGCATCGATGGCTGCTATCATCTCGGATCCGGGTTTCACCTCCATATCAGAACCGATCTTGTTCTGGAAGTACGCGAGAAGGGAATGGACAAGAAAGAGCGTTATATTTCCGCCGCCTAAGATATCCTTTGCCGACACGTCCTCATTCTTGCCCTTGAGCGCGGCATACCTGCCAGGGCAGAGTTCGACCGCAACCACGGAAGGGCGTTCCCGTGCTATAACCTCTTTTACCTCGGTAACACTCTTTTTGGAGACGTGTGCAGTTCCGATGAGAATGATCTCAGGCTCGGGCTTGCTTAAATGGTCGGTATAATCGGTGCAGTTGACCTGATAGTGGGTCTGGATTGTATCGGTCATTAAATTGATCAGCCACCCCTGATCTCTTCCAGAATCTCCTCTGCCCTGTTCTGACGCACCACCCCTTCGGCAACCATGGTCTCGGCAACCCTGTCGATCATCTCACCCTCTGCGCCAGCCGCGATCGCGATATTCCTGGCATGAAGCGACATGTGCCCGCGCTGGATGCCTTCGGTTGCAAGCGCGCGTAGCGCACCGAGATTCTGCGCAAGACCGACCGAAACAACCACCTCTGCAAGTTCCCTTGCAGTCGCAACTCCAAGAATCTTCAGCGCGACCCTTGCTTTCGGATTGGACGACGTTGCCCCACCGACAATACCCATAGCCATCGGAAGTTCTATGCTGCCCTCGAGATCGCCATTGCTGTTCTTCTTCCACGAAATAAGCGGTTTGTATCCGGAGAGTGCAGCGTAAGCATGTGCTCCTGCCTCCACAGCCCTGAAATCATTTCCTGTTGCGAGAACGACCGCATCGATCCCGTTCATGATCCCTTTGTTGTACGTGGCACAACGGTACGGGTCAGAAGCTGCGAATGCGTATGACTTTACGATATCACTAATAACCTCATCCCCACCGATTGCGTCTCTATCAAAGACTGCGCTAGCCCTCGAGAGCCGGTGCGTTGCAAGATTTGAGATGATACGCAAAAGAACCCTGCCGTTACCGGAGCAGCACGAATCAATTATCGGGGTGACGGCTTCTGCCATCGTATTGACAGCGTTTGCGCCCATCGCATCCCTGCAGTCCACGAGAAGATGCACGATTACCATCGTCCCTTCCGAAGTCTCGATCGTCCGGACCTCCATATCCTTTGCCCCGCCCCCGAGTTTCACGAGCAACGGATCCTGCTCATTTGCTTTCTCAAGAATCTCCTGCTTTCCGGAAAGGAGGTTCTCTCGAAGCGCTTCAGCATCGGTGACATCCACGATCTGTATCTGCCCGATCATCACTGGCTCATCGCTCGATGTGTGAAATCCCCCCTTAATTCTCGCGATCTTTGCGATATTGGACGCAGCAGCCACGACGCTCGGCTCTTCGAGAGCCATTGGGATGAGATAGTCCTTTTCATTTATCATGAAATTGGTTGCGATGCCGACCGGTAGGGAGATTGTGCTTATGACGTTCTCTATCATCCGGTCTGCCTGTGTAAGATCTAAATCCGTGGTAAGTGCCGAGATGTCTTCATCGGTCAGATCCGAAAACTCACCAACAATTACACGTCGCTCTTCTGGCGTGTGTTTGTAGAATCCTGATAATCTTGATGTTTTTTCTGGCATAATATCTATAATAAATAGGAGTCAATACTTAAAAACTTCGCTTTTATCAGTAGTCTCGATTCCTTCACGCCCAAATACAGTATATAAAACAGAGTCTTTTTATTATTTTCTGATAACGTCGGATTGTCTTACGCAACCACAACTGTCATAATGGAGCACTATCGATCTGAAAAGTCATTTACACCGATAATCTGTGTCCATCTGCGTTAATCTGTGGCTGATACTATTTTAGCCACAGATTAACACCGGTTTCACTTATTACACCCATATAACCATACCCATATTTGCCGGGTTGGCGCCATGTTTTCAACCGACCAGAACAAATTAAAAAGTCTCAGAATTTAATCGGCGGTTATTTTTCTTGCCAAGAAGCATAGAATCGCAACCGGGAGGTTAATCAATATACCCGAAGTGGTTACAAACTTTGAAACATTGCCTGAAAACCCGGGCGTCGTTGCGAGCGTTTCACTTCCGCACAACAACGGTCACAACATCTTCGTCGCTTAACACATGCGAAAGACCCACATGCTGCCCTGCATGTTTTGCCGAGGCCCCCCAGACTTGCGCATACCGAAACTTTCTCACGAAATCGCGGTGGATGGCAGAGCAGACCTCGGCCACGGTCGAACTGCTTTTCATAATCATCGGCTCATCCATGTCAGCCGGCTGCCCCTGCGGCTTCATATAGATACGTATGAACCCGAATTCAGTATATATCCGATCCTTTAAGGAATTAAGATTTACGCCGCCATCCGCAGAGATTATGATCGCATCAGGAAACCGCTCCTTGCACGTTGCTATCGTGCGCGCGTCAGCCAGATCGACCTTGTTTACGACAGTCACACCACGGACATACCTGCGATTTCCGGTAACCACATCGATCAGTTCATCAACAGTTATATTCTCCCGTATGATCACGTTTGCATTGTGTATTTTGTATTCGGATAGCACTGATTGGACGGTTTTCTTATCGAGATCGATATCAACGGTACTGTTTACCCTAACCCCACCTCGATCGGACATATAGATGGTGATGCGCGGAGGCGCGGTATTGATCCGAATCCCTGCATCATACAACTCTTTTACGAGCACATCATACTGCTGCAACTGGAATACATCCACAATTATAAGGACCATGTCGGAATTTCGGATCACCGAGATCACTTCCCTGCCACGCCCGCGCCCGATCGCAGCACCCCTGACAAGACCCGGAACATCGAGAAACTGCATCTGGGTTCCGCGATACTCAAGTGTACCGGGAATCACATCAAGCGTGGTAAACTCATACGCAGCCACCTCGCTTTCGGTTCCTGTGAGGACGTTTAGCAAGGTGGATTTCCCGACCGATGGAAAGCCAACCATCACGATGGTGGCGTGTCCCGACTTCTTTACGGCGTATCCCTCACCGCCCGACTTCGATGCTGCCCGCTTCTGTACCTCGTCCCGCAGTCTTGCGATCTTCGCTTTCAGCCGCCCTATGTGGTGGGATGTCGCCTTGTTATACGGCGTCTTTCTGATCTCGTCTTCTATGCTCTTGATGTCATCTTCGATTGTCATTTTGTGGGTGGGTGTACCTGATCGTGGATATGCTTTATAGTATCGGGAAACGGGGTTACAAAAAATTTAGTGCTCACCGAACAATAAAGGTAACTACTCAGGTATGTTGATTGGTCGCCCGATTGTGATTCTGTAATTTCTGGCAAGAAAGACAACCGCGGAGGTCGCAGAGGAACGCGGAGCATTTAACCGTTTATTTCCCCTCTGCGTCACTTTTCGTACTCTGCGGTTAAATCCCCGGTTTGGTTACAGTACCCCCCTTATTCTGGGTAGTTCCTGTACAGTGAGCTCCCATGATAGTGGTTTTAGGCACCTGAGTAGTTACCAATAAAGTAGCAAAAGTTCATGCCCGAGTGACTCGTGGTAGGAACCACAAGATTACACGGATTTTCACAAGATTTCTGTGTTAATCTTGTATAATCATGTGTAATATCGTGGTTTTATATGATAATATTCACACAATTTTGGGTAAGTACTAGCAAAGTTATCTGATGGATATCCACATCCACAATATTCGTACAATTTACTTATTCCTGCCATTCACGATCCCTTTGCCGATTTTATCGCTGATGAATAGATGGGAGGATGATACGAATTGTAACAGGTTATTTTCTGGCAAGCCTTTAGTTACCCGCGAAAATCTACCGATAGCACCGGAGGCGTCAACCTCACCACCTCACGCGCTCATAAACGACGGAGCAATGATCAATTCGCTGGCTATAGTCGATTTACGGACCAGATCCTCCCTTGATATGATGCCATACGGCTTTCCGTTGATGACCACGACGATGTTCCTAGTTTGGTGCAGATCAAAGAGTTTCGACACATCCGGAATCGGAGTGTCACCATCGATGGTGATGGGATCTCTTGACATGACATCCCGCACCTTTTGACTGGTCAACCCTGATAATAGGGCTTTTGTGATCTGTTCCAGCGTCACGACACCGACAACATTCGTTGCATCAACCGCAGGAGCGCCGCGCATCCCGTGTTTGAGAATGATATTTGCAGCATCCTTGATCGTTGCATCCATATCGATTGCAACGTTTCCGCTTTGGATACACTCCTTAACAGACTGTTTCGGTAGGATAATCAGGTCCGAGATCGCAAAGATCAGGATGTTTCTTGTATCGTCCCTGCCAATCGCCTTACCTCTGATCACGAGTTTATTCTGTGGCGTTGGTCCGATCTTGATTATATCACCGTTGTCAAACTTGTGGATGTCGCCGATGACCCTGACCCTGCCGTGGCATGTTTCCGGGTGCTGCACAGTGGTAAACATGATCTCACAGACAGTTGCACCCTCGACCAGTTTTCCATTCCGGTATATGTTTGTTATCGTTTTGACTGGCTGATCGCTGATATCAAGAATGTCGTATGTCTGCCCGGTTGGATGATACCCGCCTTTTGGACCTGGCACGCCCTCAACAATCCCGAGCATCCGGAGAGCCTGCATCTGATTCCGCACCGTACCAGGGTTGCGGTCGATCACAGCGGCAATCTCCTCTCCTTTCACCGCTCGCCCCTTCTGGTGGAAGAGGTTGATCAGCGTTGTCAATATCTCAGTCTGAATAGGCGTGAGTTCCATAACTTATTTCAAATCGTAGATTACCCACCATATACCTACCGATTAATAATGTAGAATTATCTCATTTAAGTGGTGTGTATGCTCCAAGAAGGAATAGCTCAGCATCCCTAACTCCCTGCACGGTTTTGGCAAACGTCTGCAGCTCTTCGATCTCACGGTACTGTTTGAATCTGCATATCACGAACAACCCATATTTTCCGGCTGTGGCTTCCCATACTCCAAAAGCCCACTCCTGCTTACTTAAGAAGTCGATTAAATCATCGACAGCCGATTTCGGACACTCAATTCCGAGGTACCCATTGATGCGATACCCCAGTTCCTCCCAGTTGATTTCAGGGCGATAACCGGTTATAATGCCCCGCTCCAGGAGCATACGAACACGTAGATTTGCTGTACTTCTCGGAACTTCAACATATCTGGCAAGTTCGGTCAGTCTGGGGCCTACGCCAATGCCCTCGGACATTGCATTAAGAATTTTTTCATCCAGTTCGTCTACGATAATAGCACATCCATATCAGTTGTTGTGTTGTATTGACATAGTAAAGTCTAATCATTCTTTAATGTATTGGTCGGGTTGGGCTATCAACCTGATCGAACGTTCTGCTCACGAGTTTCCTGACAAACCGGTATCAAGCAGGTTTGTCATGAATGAACAAATTATATAGATCCGTATCGGTAAATCCATGACATTTTCCAGCTTATGGAATTTATAATGGGTGCTACCGCCTAAAAGCTCCTAAAACTGGGTATCACATCCCAACGAATTTGCAATTTTCCAAAAAACGTCCCGGATCAGACCGGACCTCCTTAAGCCGGACTACACTACCAAATAACATTCGCACAATCCGTACAATTGATTTCATTCGTGCTTCATTTGCAGGATTTTTCGCAAAAAATCGAATCTCACGAACCTAAATTGAGTTGTTGTGACTCTGACACCACTATAAAAAAACAACCCCCGTGATCCGGAAGATCAGGTTATTTCGTCACTGCTCACCGGAGTCCAACCTTTCAAGGAGCCCGATTCTCGCATCCTGCGGATCAGCTCGACCGCGCGTCTTCTTCATCACCTGCCCGACAAGGTAATTAAGCGCTTTCGCTTCCCCGCGACTGTAATCGGCGATTGCATCGGTGCATTCGGAAAGCACCTCATCGACAGCAGACGTGACCACGTCTTCTTTCACCTTCGCAAGTTCCTTTTCAGACACGATCCCGCCGGGTGTGCCGCCTTCATCAAGAATCGTACGCAAGACTGTGATTGCACCTTTTTCGGCGATCACATCATTTGAAAACAACTTCAGGATCTCGATCATATCCGTTGTCTTGAATGCGCCGATCGCGAGATCGCGATAATTGAGTTCCCCTTTCAGCACGTCAACGATCCACGAAGCACTGAGCTTCGGGTCGATTGCGGCGGACACATCCTCAAAGAACTGCGCGAGTTTCGGATCGAGCGTTAGCGCGGCGGCATGGTTCTCTGTTATGCCGTAATCCTTAAGAAATCGTATACGCTGCGCCTCGGGAAGTTCCGGAATCGTTTTCTTAATCGCAGGCACCCAGTCCATAATCCGCATCGGAACAAGGTCGGGCTCCGGGAAATATCGATAGTCATGCTCGGTCTCCTTTGTCCGCATCGAAACAGTGACGCCGCGCAACTCATCGAAGTGCCTTGTCTCCTGCACAACAACCTCGCCGCGACGCAGCACATTTCGCTGGCGCACGATCTCGAAGGAGAGCGCACGTTCTGCGCCTTTGTACGATGATATGTTCTTGACCTCAGCCCGCTCGCCGCCGGCAAGCGAGATGTTCGCATCCACACGAATCGCGCCGTCCAGAGACCCATCGAACACATCGAGGTATTCGAGGATGTTCCTGAGTTTGTTCAGAAATCTCCGCGCCTCTTTTGGGCTTCGGAGGTCTGGCTCTGTCACGATCTCAAGCAGCGGCACGCCGGCGCGGTTATAGTCGACCAACGTGAACTTCGACCGGTCGATCGTGCCTTCGTGCACCAGTCTTCCAGGATCCTCTTCCATATGGACCCGGTTGATCCGGACACGCCTGGCCCCCTGCCCCTCATCGCCTTCGATGGCGAGGTATCCGTTAACCGAGATGGGGTAATCATACTGCGTGACCTGGAATCCCTTTGGCAGGTCCGGATAGTAGTAATTTTTGCGATAAAACTGGGTCTGTGGTAGAATCTCGCAATTCATAGCAAGAGCGACCTTTATGGCACTCTTCACAGCAGATTTGTTCAGTACCGGTAGCGATCCCGGCAGACCGAGACAGACCGGGCAGGTGTGGGAGTTTGGTGGCGCGTTGTGATAATCAAGCCCGCATGAACAGAATAACTTCGAATGAAGTGTATTCAGTTGTACATGAATCTCAAGTCCGATGATCACACCATCTTCTGTTCTTGCAGACATTTCTGATGAGAAGGTGTGCAGATTAAATTAAACTTTCGGCCATTGGCTTCAGGATGAAAAATAAGTAACTACTCAAAGGCACCTAAGTGCTCACCGAACAATAAAGTAGCAAAAGTACATGCCCGAGTAACTCGTGGTTAGCTAAACACATGCCAAAAATAAAACCCAATCCGACAAAGACACTTATTCCAACAAGCATCCTATCGAATGCAGAAATGCAAAATTCCACGAATGCTTAAGCCAGGTGATAGAGCAATCTTACAAGCCATAATCGGATGGCTGCGCTTCTGCAAAAGTCCGGTGATCGGCCGAACAAGCCAAACATATACATTATAAGCATTGCGATGGAAACTTTCATCATGCATCCCGAAATCTCGGTGATCGTTCCAACTCCCAATGAGGAGGAATATCTAAAACGAACGCTTGCACCGATTGCAAACCAGAACACAAACACACCTTGCGAACTGATCGTGGCTGATAGTGAGAGTACTGGTGAGAGTAGGTCCATCACAGATAAGGTTCTCAATCCAACGCTTCCGAGATATAACACCTGTGTCATGAAGGATGCATATTTCAAGATCGGCGGATACCGAAACGTTCCTCTCGAGGACATAGAGTTCAGCAGAAGGATAAGCCGGATCGAAAAGACCGGGTATTTTGATGACGTGATCGCCATAACCTCACCGAGACGGCTTGACAGGATGGGATTTCTTGGAACATTATATTATTACGCCCAACTTGATCTCGGACGTGTCATAGACGGTAGTATGATCGATAAAATGAGTAAGAAACTCGGAATTTTGAATTTGCGCGATTATGTGGGGCTACAATGACAGATATAATAAGGTTGACAGACGCCAATTTTGAACGCTTGCGTGCACGATTAATCAGCCAACTGAGGCGGCAGATCGGAGGCGATCACATCAGTGAGCAGGTGCTTGCTGCGATGAGGAACGTGCCCAGGCACCTCTTTGTGCGTGAGAGTGATAGAGCGCAGGCTTACGAGGACTATCCGCTCTCGATCGGGCACGGTCAGACAATCTCCGCGCCACATATAGTCGGGATCATGTGCTCGCTGCTCGAGATCGAGAAGGGGATGAAGATCCTCGAAATAGGTGGCGGTTCAGGGTATCATGCCGCGGTGCTTGCACAACTCACTGGTCCCGGAGGCATGGTGTATGCGATCGAACGTGTTACCGAGCTTGCGGAGTTTGCACGGCGGAATTTGGCAGATGCCGGATACGAAAACGTCGTCGTCACCGCAGGCGACGGTACGTTCGGGCTTTCCGAACATGCGCCTTATGATTGCATCACCGTGGCGTGCGCTGCTCCTGCGGTCCCGCAGCCGCTTGTTGACCAGTTGAAACGTGGCGGCAGGATGACGATCCCGATCGGCAAGTACACGCAGGAACTGTACCTGATTCATAAAAACGACGTGATATCGAATGAAAAGAAAGGTGGGGTCGTGTTCGTGCCACTGATCGGAGAACATGGGTTCTGACATGATTGAAAAATTAAAGATACGTGACGCGACGGAATCGATCCTCGACCACGATGCAGCGCGGGTTATCTCACACCACGATGCAGATGGGATCACAGCAGCAGGCATCCTCTGCCATACCCTCTTAAGACTCGGGAAACGCTTCCATACAACCATCATCAGCCAGCTTGATCACGAATTTGCAGACCGGCTGAATGCGAATCATAATGAGGGGGTTCTGACGGTCTTCTGCGATATGGGAAGCGGACATTCCGACATCATAACCGAGGTTGTAGGCGACGTTCTCGTGATCGATCACCATACACCGATCGGCGATCTGGCATGCCCGCATGTGAACCCGCATCTGGTAGGGATCGATGGTGCATTCGAGCTCTCAGCATCCGGTGCGGTCTATGCGGTTGCAAAAGGGATCAGTAGTGAGAATATCGACCTATCGGGACTTGCCATGGCAGGCGCGATTGGAGATAAGCAACTGATGATCGGTGCGAACGCAGACATTCTTGCGGATGGCGTGCAGAACAAGATCATATCTGTGAAGAAAGGGATTCGGATCGGGGACGGGGACGTTTCCGACATTCTTGAACGGAACATCGATATATATCTTGATATCTCTGGCGATGCTGCGAAGGTAAGTGAGTTTCTCGATGAGATAGGTGTGATCGGTAGCGGCAGATTAAGCGAACTTGCCGAGCCAGAGCTCCGAAAACTTGCAACATCGCTTGCACTGAAGTTGCTTTATAGGAGCAGTCCTGATGTCATCGAAAATCTCATCGGCGACGTGTACACATTGCGATGCGAGGTAATCCCGAACGCCGATGATTTCGTATCATGCTTACATGCGTGCGCACGGTTAAATGACACAGCCCTTGCGCTCTCGCTCTGCCTTCGGGATCCGGCAGGTGTTTCCCACGCCAGAAGAGCGGTTGTTGATTACCAGCGCAGCCTTGTCCGCGAGGTGAAGGCAGCCGAGTCAGTTATAATGCATGGGGACCACATCAAGTACTTGCTGCTCGATGATGCGGAGGGTACAGGCATCATCGCAAGCACGGTTACCGGATTTCTGTACCCTGATCAGCCATGTATCGTCCTTAACCATAGCGATGGTAAGATCAAGATATCTGCCAGAGGCACGAAGCACCTGGTCGCAAGCGGGCTTGATCTTGCAGAGGTGCTGCGGATCGCTTCTGAGTCTGTGGGTGGCAGGGGTGGTGGGCACAGCATCGCTTCTGGCGCTGCAATCCCAAAGGACGCGGCAGATGCGTTTATATCGACTGCGGACTCGCTTGTTGGTGCGCAACTTGGTGGGGAACCACAATGATTCTATCAAAAAATGAAATTAACGAACTGATGAAGCTTGATCCTCCGCTTGTTGAGGATATGATCGATCCTGATACCCAGATACAGGTGAACGGCTGCGAACTCACGGTCGATCGTATCTTTGCGTTTGCAAACGCAGGTTCCGGCTCTGGTGCAGGTGCCAGCACAGGCGTCGGCGCAATCGCATTTAAGAACAGCGAACGGGTGCTCTCGGAATGCACCGAACTAACGTTCGAGGACGACGGCTGGATCGATCTTCCCGCTGGCAGTTACAAGATCGTTTCCAGGGAGGTTGTGCACATCCCAAAGGACGCAATCGCGATCGCACGACCGAGATCGAGTCTCTTACGCTGCGCAGTGAGCGTCGAGACCGCGGTCTGGGATGCCGGCTACGTAGGAAAGAGCGAGTGCTTGCTCATCGTGTTTAATAAAGCGGGATTTAAGTTAAAGCGCGGTGCGCGTGTCGTGCAACTGCTGTTTATGGGGCTTGCAAGCGAGACTGAGGGGTACGATGGCGTGTATCAGGGGTATCTGACCCACCCCCGACATGACTAAATATCCATAAAGACAATTCGGATACTGAATGATCATCACGATAAGTGGACTGCCCGGAAGCGGAACCAGCACAGTATCCGCGATCCTGTCCGGACGCATCGGTGCCCGAGTTGTCTCAGCAGGCGATATCTTTAGGAATATGGCAAAAGAGAAGGGGATGACGCTTGAGGAGTTTGGAGCATCCGCCATGGATAATAAGGAGATTGATATGGAGCTCGACCGGTTCCAGAAGAAGATCGCCTCGGATGCAAGAAGCGAGGCTACGGATGTGATTCTTGAGGGGAGGCTCTCGGCATGGATGGCAGACCCCGATCTCGCTGTATTCGTGACGGCACCACAGGGCGTTCGGGCAGCGCGGGTTTCACATCGCGAGAGGGGGATGCGATCTGACGCAGCTACAGAGATCCGGGAGAGGGAGTTATGCGAAGCCACGCGGTATAAGGAATATTACGGCATCGATGTCGATGATCTCGGGGTGTATGACCTCGTGATCAACTCAGGAAACTGGGATCAGTACGGAGTTGCCAGAATCGTTGCGGCGGCGGTGGATGCACACCAAACGCATAAGTAGAGTGACACACCAGTCTTTTTAAATAAAACCACAGTTCAAAAAAAAAGAGTTGAAATGAATGGACATCGATCTAAATAAAGCACTGAGAAAAACAATCAGATCCGGCAAGGTCCTCATCGGATCAAACGTAAGCAGGGATGCCGTAAAAAATAATAGAGATATAACGGTTGTGCTTGCTGCAAACTGCCCTGCTCGTATGAGGGCAGAGATATTGGATTCTAACGCATCGGTAATCGAATACCCTGGAATGGGCATCGACCTCGGCATTGCGTGCGGGAAGCCGTTTAACATTGCCGCGCTGACCATCCTCGATCCGGGGGATTCAGGGATCATGGCGATATTCGAACCCGAAGAGACACCGGAAACTTCTGAAATTTCCGAGACGTTGGAAACGTTGGAGATATTAGAATCGGTAGAGGCACCAGCCGGGATCAAGTGATAAGCGTGGGTGAGATCAGACTTACCACGGAAGGTGTCAGGTACATCGCACTCTTCGAGAGTCTCACAGGAGCCACAGCACGAGACTGCATCGATGAAGGCGATCGGGTACTGTATGTGGTTAGAACCGGCGACATGGGGCTTGCGATCGGAAGAAATGGCGAACACATCAACAGAGTCAAGAAATCCATCGGCAAGCCAGTTGAAATTGTGGAGTATACCGACGACCTAGAAACATTTATGAAGAACGTGGCGCAGCCAGCGAAGGTGGTTGGGGTCGAACAGGTGGTGCGCGGTGGAAGGCGGATCGTGTATGTGGACGTCCCTCCAAACGAGAAGGGGCTTGCGATCGGCAGGGATGGCAGAAACATCGAAAAGATGCGGATGCTCGCGCAGCGACATCATAGCATCGACGACGTGATCATCAAATAAGGTTTAAGTTCAAGATTAAGAGAGGAAATAACATGGGCAAAGGAAAATATGCAGCTCGCAAACTACAAAGAGACCGAAAGAAAGCCAGGTGGAGTGATCGTAACTACAGCAGCCGCGCCCTCCACCTGAATATCAAAGCAGATCCGCTCAGCGGTGCTCCACAGGGGCGGGGAATCGTGCTCCAGAAGATTGGGGTCGAGGCAAAACAGCCAAATTCCGCGATAAGGAAGTGCGTCCGGATACAGCTAATCAAGAATGGAAAGCAGGTTACTGCATTCTGCCCGGGAGACGGTGCGATCAATTTTATCGATGAGCACGACGAGGTGACGGTCGAACGTATCGGCGGAATGATGTCAGGTTCCATGGGCGACCTGCCTGGTGTCAGGTTCAAGGTGACCGCTGTAAACGACGTGGCGCTTCGCGAGATGGTGATCGGGCGTAGAGAGAAACCAATCAGGTGATAAGATGGATAAGTTATTTGGTAAATGGGACCTATCAGAGGTCGAAACTAAGGATATGGGCACCAGGAGATACGTAGATCTCAGTCCGAGAATTGTACTTCATACCGGCGGCAAACACAGCAGCCAGCAGTTCAACAAGTCCAATGTACCGATCGTTGAACGGCTGATCAACAGGATCATGCAGAAAGCGGCGAACACAGGTAAAAAACAGCGTGCTTACAGCATCGTCGTATCCGCATTCGATATCATCCATGAGAAGACCGGAAATAACCCGGTACAGGCTCTCGTCGATGCCATCGCTAATGCAGGGCCCCGAGAGGAGGTTGTCCGTCTTAAATACGGTGGGATCGCTGTTCCAAAGGCAGTCGATACATCGCCCCAGCGTAGAGTGGATATTGCTCTGCGGTTCATCGCCGAAGGAGCGCGCCGTTCCGCATTCAAGAGCAAGCGATCTATGATAACGAGTCTCGCTGATGAGATCATGGCTGCTGCATCGTATGATGTGAGGAGTTATTCGATCAACCAGAAGCAGAGCCTCGAGCGAGTTGCAAAGTCAGCGCGGTGAGTTAGATTTGCACTTTAAGAGTCCGCGTAGAGTTTTTACAAACTCTTCGCGCTCTTAGGCTGCAATTCCACGAAGACGGTGGTGCCCACTGGCAGAACATTCATTTAGATTTCTTTGGCTAATATTACTTTGTCAGATTAACCGCCTATCCAGGCGCTTGATGTTGGTTTTGTTTTCCAAACGGTTTGGGGTCATGTCATCGCCCGTTATTGATTTGTCTGTAATGTGACAAAGTAGGAGTGGGAACCACGTATGTGTTTAGCTAACCTGACATTCCGCACGTGTTTTTGCAAAAAGATCTATTTTTTGTAAATGGCGAATAGTGGCTATTGCTTGTGATTTTGTGTTTTTGAAGATAATCGATTTATTAAAATACATATTTTTTACATAAAC
>JAYELB010000131.1:0-3827 GCA_034717055.1 Methanobacteriota archaeon | reverse complement strand
TCGCTCACCGAACGGATGAAGAAGAAGAGTTTTGAAGAACATGCGAAGCGTGCCGAACGCGACCTTTATGAGAAATAATTACATAAGGAGATATAATGAAACTGGAACTACAAAACATTGGTGGATTTGCAGGAATCCATAAATTCGAACTTAAAAAAGGAATCAACCGCATCACTGCGCCGAATGCCAAGGGAAAATCAAGTCTGCTGCGGGGGATACAGTGTCTTGCCAGCGATAACGAAGATGTGTTTCGGGATACCTTAAACGATGATAGCGATGCAGGTTACGTCAAACTTGGCGATGAGTATGTCCGCCATCTCAAGCGCGTAAATGATGCAGTGCAAGCAGATCCTAACGATCACACATTCTTCGATGAGATGGGTAAAGACTGGAGGAATGCGGAGAAGATTGCATTCTTCACGCCAAAGAGCAGGGTAGTTCTTGAGATCGACCAGAACGCATTCGATGTGCTCAGGTTTGTCAACAGTATCAGTGGGGCTGAGGAAAAAGAGTCCGATATCCGCCGGAATGAATCCCAGTTAGAAGAGAAGAAGAGAGAACTTGAGGAGTATATCGAAAATCTCACCACAGCCCAGAAACTCGATGCAGAGGTCGGGACGATGCGGGGCGAGATCCAGAAACTGCAAGGAGAGGTGCAGGAACTGGAAGGGGAGATCGAGAAAGAGACCGGGACTAGGGATCTCACAAAAGTTGGTGAAGACATCGCTGCTAAGAAGCAGGAGATTCTTGACCTCGAGGAACGGATCAGAAGCAGGGAAGGCGAGGTGAAGCGGTATCAGGACCAATATGAGAAGGCTCGTGCGCTGTATGAGCGACTCGATGACGATATAATCGATTTTGAACAGAAATCCGAATCCGAAAATGTCGAAGAGCTCAGTGAAAAGCTCCACAAGCGTGAACGGAAGAGAAAAGACCTGAAAAGTGTGAAGGATATGCTCGATGACCTGCAGGGTGTGGTTGATAAAGCCTACAAGGTATTCAGTGATTCCGAACGGGCACCACTACCCGAGAGTGTGAAGGATGAACCACTCCTCCACAAAGCCAGCACATTGCTCGGCGAACCTGGTGAGTGTCCGGTATGCCGCGGTGGCGCAGTTCGTAACACGCTTGATGATAGGCGGAAGGAACTGAAAGATTGCGCTACAGACTTTGCAAAGGCGATGCGCAGTGAAGAAGAGGAGATGAAAGTCATAAAGACGGACATCAGGGAACTCAATGACCGGATCGAAGGAATCACTGCAAAGAGGCGGGACCGCGATAAAGCGAAACGTGATTCCAACGACCTTCTCAGGGAACTGGATGACCGGAAAAATCTACGTGATGGCGTCGGCGATGAGATCGCCAGTAAGAGGCACGAACTCGGAGTTCTCGAACAGCACTATGCTGATGCTGCAAAGACGGTACGCACCGAGAGCAGGGACCAACTCAACAAGGTGCGTGAAAAGATCGGAGGTTACGAAAACGAGATCCGGAACAACCAGGATGAGATGGATCGGCTCACTCGCGAGATACCGGACTATATGATCGGCGAGTCGCTTGAGGACTACGCAAACAAGAAGCGATTGGGGCTCGATGATCTACGGGTAAAGATCGAGGAACTGAAGGATGAGTGGGAGCATGAGGTATTCGGAGCAGTGGATCTCTTCAATAGAAACATCAATGACATCTACAAGGAGATGGGATTCACAACCTTCCGCGACATCAAGATCACAAAGGAGATCCTGCGTGGCAGGCTGACATCGCTCGATGCGGTCGTGGAACATGCAAGCGGAAAGAAGCAGTCACTCTCAAGTCTCAGTAAAGCGGAACAGTTGACGCTCGGTCTTGTCTTCCAGATATCTGCGAAGGAGAATTACATTCCCGTATTCCCGTTCTTCGTGATCGATGACAATATGAACACCTTCGACCCGGACCGGTCGAGGTCGATCATGGAGTATCTGTCAGACAAGGCAGAATACGTTCTCGTCTCAAGACCCGTGCCTCCAAGCGAGCAGGGAGATCTTTCGATCGAGTACGGTTTCAATTAAAGACTTTCGAGAGGCGATCCCCGGAGAGATTCGGGGATGTTGTTTTTATTTTTTTAAGAAAAATTTGGGTGATATAATGAAGCTGGAACTACAGAATATAGGGGGATTTACAGGGGTTCACAAATTTGAACTCAAGAAAGGAATCAATCGCATCACTGCACCGAATGCGAAGGGAAAATCGAGTTTGCTGCGGGGGCTACAGTGTCTCGCCAGCGATGATGAGAGTTTGTTTCGTGGCGTCTTGAACGATGACCGCGATGCAGGTCACGTCAAACTTGGCGATGAGTACGTGCGCCACTTAAGTCGCGTGAATGGTGTTGTGCAGGCAAATCCGTCAGAGGATCACACATTCTTTGACGAGGACCGTGAATGGGGAAATGCAGAGAAGATCGCATTCATCACAGCAGAGCGTGGATTCGATGTACTCAGGTTCGTTAACGGTATTATCAGTGGAGCCAAGGAAATTAAGTCCAATATCCGCCGGAAAGAAGGCCAGTTAGAAGAGAAGAAGAGAGAACTCGAGGAGTATATCGAAAATCTCACCACAGCCCAGAAACTCGATGCAGAGGTCGGGACGATGCGGGGCGAGATCAAGAAACTGCAAGGAGAGGTGCAGGAACTGGAAGGGGAGATCGAGAAAGAGACCGGGACGAGGGATCTCACAAAAGTTGGTGAAGACATCGCCGCTAAGAAGCAGGAGATTCTTGACCTTGAGGAACGTCTCAGAAGCCGGGAAGGAGAGGTGAAGCGGTATCAGGACCAATATGAGAAGGCTCGTGCATTGTATGATCGGCTCAACAAAGATATCGCCAATTTTGAACCAAGATCTGGAACAGGGAGCATCGAAGAGTTCACTGAAAGGCTCCGCAAGCATGAACAGGAGAGAAAAGACCTGAAGATTGTGAAGGATATGCTCGATGACCTACAGGGTGTGGTTGATAAAGCGTATAAGGCATTCATCGGTTCCGAACTATCGCCACCACCCGGCATAAAGTATGAACCACTTCTCAACAAAGCAAGCATATTGCTGGGAAACCCGGGCGAATGTCCGGTATGCCGCGGTGGCGCAGTTCGTAACACGCTTGATGATAGGCGGAAGGAACTGAAAGATTGCGCTACGGACTTTGCAAAGGCGATGCGCGGTGAAGAAGAGGAGATGAAAGTCATAAAGGCGGATATCAGGGAACTTAATGACCGGATCGAGGGCATCAATGCGAAGAGGCGGGAACGCGATAAAGCAGAACGTGATTCCAACGACCTTCTCAAAGAACTGGATGACCGGGAAAATCTGCGTGGTGGTGTCGAGGAAGAGATAGCAGATAAGGTCCGCGAACTCGGAGTTCTCGAACAGCACTATGCTGATGCTGCAAAGACGGTGCGAACCGAGAGCAGGGACCAACTCAACAAGGTGCGTGAAAAGATCGGAGGTTACGAAAACGAGATCAGGAACAACCAGAATGAGATGGACCGGCTCACTCGCGAGATACCGGACTATATGATCGGCGAGTCGCTTGAGGACTACGCAAACAAGAAGCGGTTGGGGCTCGATGACCTGCGACTGAAGATCGAGGAACTGAAGGATGAGTGGGAGCACGAGGTGTTCGGAGCAGTGGATCTCTTCAATAAAAACATCAACGATATCTACAAGGAGATGGGATTCACAACCTTCTGCGACATCAAGATCACAAAAGAGATCTTGTGTGGCAGGCTGACATCGCTCGATGCGGTCGTGGAACGGGGGAATGGAAAGAAGCAATCGCTTTCAAGTCTGAATGAGGC
>JAYELB010000130.1:0-3836 GCA_034717055.1 Methanobacteriota archaeon | reverse complement strand
GTTAAGCACTCTGCACCCCCGCGGTTATTTCTTTCTTGCCAGAACTACGGAATTCTCGATTTTCGGTGAACATAAATCACGTCCCAAAAGGTGTCACGCGGGTACGGCGCATTCCACCTTTTTCAAATGTCCATTCTTCAATCGCGTTGTTATCATTGGTAATTCTGCATGTGTACTGTGACGGTAAAAGGACAGGCTATTTCAATTCGCCGAAAGTCAGGAGAATTGCAATTGGGCGACCAATCAACATACCCGAGTAGTTACCACAAAAGTTTGGAGACTTGGTACGTAAAAGTCGCATAAACAGTAGCAGTAGCCACTATTTTGAAAACCACTTTTTCATCGACAGTATAAGCACTGCGATAGCAGGTCATGCGTGTTTTTTAATTTGTTCTGGTCGGTTGAAAACATGACGCCAACCCTGCAAATATAAATATGACTAGATGGGTGTAATCAGTGAAATAAGTGTTAATATATGGCTAAAACGGTATCAGCCACAGATTAACGCAGATGGACACAGATTATCGGTGTAAACGACTTTTCAGATCGATGGTGCCCCATTATGGTAGTTGTGGTTGTGTAAGACAATCCGACGTTCCCAGAAAATAAAAAAAGGACTCAAAGTTCGATCAAAAACTGCCCTTCGGAGTATATACCGGTTTTTTTCACAGAAGTTTGATACTTTTTACAATGCTCTACCGACATTATACCTTCAAAAAACTGTCCTCCAACCCGAAGGGCAGTTTTTACTCGATTTTTTTGTGAAAAAAATCGTGTGAAAGAATCGGGAAAATCACCTCACGCTACCCTCACAGTCTCGAGATTTTTCGGCACCTGGGTCTTGATGTGATGTTTGTTATAAATCGCACTCGCAAGACTCAGGCAGTTCCGCTCATCGCCATGCTCGGTCATCACCAGTTCCGGTTTCGGACGCATATTCTTGATGTATTTTACCAGTTGGTTCCGGTCAGAATGTCCTGAAAACCCATCGATCGTGCAGACCTCGAGTTTGATCTTGAGCAACTCGGACACACCTCTCCTTGTTATCGGGATCTCGGTCCGCCCTTTCTGAATACGCTGTCCCACAGTCCCCTCTGCCTGGTAACCGACAAATATCAAAGTGCTCTTCTCGTCAGGTGCAAATGCCTTGAGATACTCCATGATCGGACCGCCGTTCATCATTCCCGAGGTTGAGATTATAATCGCAGGATCGATATTGTTCAAAAGATCCTCCCGCATCTTCTGCGAATCCACCTTGGCAAAACAATCCGCAAGGAACGGATTCATCCCCTTGTGGAAGATCTGATTCCGCAGATCGCTGTTCAGATACTCGGGGTGCGTGGTGTGGATCGCTGTTGCCTCCCAGATCATACCGTCTAAATATATCGGAACCTGCCCGATCCGCTTCTTCCGCATCGCCTCTTCGAGAACCAGCATCACATCCTGACTTCGCCCGACCGCAAAAGCGGGGATCAACACCTTGCCCCCGCGCTCGATAGTTCTCTTTGCGATCTCTGTAATGTTCTTCTCTGCAACATTCCGCGGAGGCTGGAAATCATTCGGACCACCATAAGTCGCTTCCATTATCACGGTCTCCGCTCTCGGGAAATTATTGATAGCGCTGTCAAACAATCTCGTCTTTTCGTACTTGAAGTCGCCGGTGAATACCACGTTGTGCAATCCATCACCGACGTGGAAATGAGCGACTGCGGACCCAAGGATGTGTCCTGCGTTGTGGAGCGTCAGTTTCATATCAGGCGCGATATCGGTAACGCTTCCATAGTCGAGAACGATTGTGTGTTTTAGCGATTCCCGGACCATCTCCGAGCTATACGGGATCCGCTTTCCTTCCTTGTTCGCGACATCAATGTAATCGATCTGCAGAAGCGCCATTAGATCGCGGGAAGGTGGTGTGGCATACACAGGACCGCGGTACCCGTACTTGAACAAGAGCGGTACAAGCCCACAGTGGTCAAGATGTGCGTGGGTCACCACCACACCGTCGAGGTGGGTGATAGGGGAGACTTCAGGAATGTACAGGTATGGTGTGCCTCCGCCGTTGTCATCAGCACCCACATTGATGCCACAATCAATCAACACTCTCGTTTCCGGAGTTGACAGCAAGAAACAACTCCGCCCAACCTCCCTACAACCCCCTAGCGCAGTTACGCGTATCCAGTTATCAGGAGATGTGATGCTACGATGAATCTTCTCCCCCAATTCTCGCAGGATCTGTTTGCGCTCGTCAAGACTCTCGCGCAGCACATGCCTGACATTCTTTATCGTCGACGACTCGATTGGGGGGGTGCGCACTACCTTTGGCGTCCAACCGACGTGTCTTGTAATCTCACGAAGCATTGATCCATGCTGTCCTATAACTAGCCCGGGCTTCTCTGCCTCGATCATAACCTCTCCGGTATCGCTATCAAAGCAGTAGTCTGTGATGCCAGCGTCAGATGGCGCTATCTCCTTAATTGCAGCGATTGCATCAGCAGGATCGTACAGTACGCTCTTGTCAGGACGTATCACGATCCGCTTTCGCACATCCTTCGCGATCGATCGCACGATCTCGCCGTTATCTGCCAGTTTCCGCGGCTCTTTTGTATATATCACCAGTTCGGGACCCTCGAACTCTACGTCCGAGATTGTAACTCCGACTGGAAGATTCTTCCGTATTCGCTGCCTTAATTCAGACAGTGTCTCATCTATGCCCATTAATTCCCCAGTTCACCGATTTTCTTCTTGATAGCGTCCTCAGGCAGCCGGACATACCGATCTTTTGTGATAACTATCACATCGATCCCGTTCCCTGATGCCGAGTCCCGCTTCATGACGTTGTGTAGCGCACGCACCGCGAGATCGGTACCCTCATCGGTGGTAATGTCTTCCCTGTATCGATCCTCAAGTATGCCATAAGCAATCGGCGATCCCGATCCGGTGGACACTGCTTTTCGCTCCTCAAGCCTTCCTCCAAGCGCGTCTAGTGAGTAGATGCATGGGCCGGTTTTGTCCATGCCTCCAAGCAGGAGCTGAACATAAAACGGCATCATCCGCTGTGCTCCAAGTACGCTTGATAGCAGGTTTGCCATCGCCTTAATCGTCATTGGCTCGCACGTCCGCATCCTGTGCAGACTCGATTCCACAGCGATGATGCGTACAAGCCGCTGGGCATCGCCGACAGCGCCTGCCGTAGTCATGCCGACAGTATCATCAATCTTGTATATCTTCTGCGCATCCTTGCTCGCGATGAGATATCCCATCGTTGCTCTCTGCTCACTTGCGAGAACGACGCCGTCCTTGCAAACTAATCCAATCGTGGTCGTACCTTTTAGTATATTATCTTCCATTAGAAGCACCTCATAAACGAAAAAACAAGTTTCCCAATGAATTGCTCAATTAATAGTGTGATACGTCCGGTATATAAGGCTTTCCATGAAGCCAGTAGTTACGAATACCCATACTTCCGAATACATTTAGATTCTATAAAACATAGTCGCCTCATCCAACAAATGAGGTGGTGGACGACTATGCTAGTAAAACAATCAGACCTCAGAGGTATGCTCATAAATAAGCTTTGCGGCGAACTGACATTCCGCACGTATCTGTTAATTCCATATCATTTTTACTGATAGCGGTTTTAGCTATCTAAAAAATATTATTCTTATACTGCAACTCAGGTTCCACAGGCACAGCTCAAACCACAAACATTTTAACCCACCCCACCTATTTAACCAGTAATATCCTGTGAGGGGATGATCAACTGCGTGAGATAACAACTACATCACTTACACACCTTGGACTTGTTGCTGGAATATTTGACGAACTTGATATTGCGG
>JAYELB010000129.1:0-3859 GCA_034717055.1 Methanobacteriota archaeon | reverse complement strand
AGAATCGCGTTCGTAATCCGATCGACAAGATTGATCCCGCCGTCATACTCGATGATCGCTCTTCGCTGGTAGCCAACCCGGCCATACACCGGGAACCCGACTCGTGCGAAAGCGAGCCCTCCGTCATCTGCGATATATCTCCCGCGCGAGTTTGCCATCAGCAGATCAACCCAACCCCTTTGACAGACTTGCAGCCCACGCGGGCGGAAACCTGCACCATTATGTGCACCTGCGCACACATAACCAACCATGACCTGCCTGATCTTCGATCCGTTCATGGGTGCATCCGGGGACATGATCATCGCTTCCTTGATCGATCTCGGAGCAGATCCCGCGCATATCAGAGATATCATGGAATCGGTGGCGCCAGTCACCGTGGATATCAGCAGGACAACGAAGAAGGGGATCTCTGCAACCAGGATCCCGCGCTCTTTTGCATCTCTCTGAAATCTGTCAGGCACAGATCCGGACTTCTGATATGCCAGCGACTCTGGACTTTCTCTTCATGGAAGGGCGTCTGAAAGTCCGTATCAAGAATTCCTGGGTAGTCTCAGATGTTTTGACTTTATATACGCACCCAAGAACATCGCATCATCAGCGCGACCGCCCCGCCCCCGAAAACCATATCACCAGATCCAGCCAACCGGGTAACCGGATGATCATACTATCAGGCGGAACCGGAACACCGAAACTCCTTGCAGGGATGCGAAAGGTCATCCCGGAAGAGGAGATCGCAGTGATTGTGAACACGGCAGAGGATACGTGGGTCTCAGGAAATCTCGTCTGCCCTGACATCGACACGGTCCTATACCTGTTTGCAGACACAATTGATTCCGAAAAATGGTGGGGCATCCGCGACGACACATTCACAACCAACGATTCGCTGAAACAATCCAGGCACCCTGAGATCATGCGGATCGGGGACAAGGATCGTGCGACTCATATCATGCGATCATGCCTGATCCGCGAGGGTCACGCCCTCACAGAAGCGATCCGGGAACTGGCGCGCTCATCGGGCATACGAGCCAGTATTCTTCCGATGACCGATCACCCGGTTGCAACACATATCACCACACCTGAATGCGAGATGCACTTTCAGGAGTATTGGATCACATATAGAGGCGATCCTGACGTGCTCGGCGTAAACATCCATGGCATAGACGATGCCGCGCCGTCTGATGCGGTGCTCTCTGCCCTTGATAGCGACGATTCGGTCATCATCGGTCCGAGCAATCCGATAACAAGCATCGGTCCGATACTGAGGGTGCCAGGGATGCGCGAGATCCTGCGCGAGAAGATGGTGGTTGCGATAAGCCCGATCATCGGCGATGCGCCTGTCAGCGGACCTGCCGGAAGACTCATGCGTGCATGCGGATATGAAGTGTCCTCGACAGGCGTGCTAGAATGCTATCGCGATCTTCTGGGCGACCTTCCGAACGTCTTTATAATCGATAGGGGGGATAAGATCGGCATCGACGGTGACGTCGAGATCGTGCGTGCAGATACGATGATGACATCTGTTGCTAAGAGTGAAGCATTATCACGGATTGTTCTCGATGCGTTTGCCCGAAGATCGACCGCGTAGTGCGACACAAAGACGCCGCCGCCAGAAACGCAGCAAAAGCTCTGGATCATATCAACAAATCCTTAATCCGCTGTAAACATTTACCAGAATTAAAATAAGTCTCGATATCTGCTTCGTCAAGTTCTTTCAGGACTTTTTCAACCGCAAAGTCTCTGTCTTTCGTCAAGAAAAGAACCTTGCTATCACTCTCAAGAGATTTTCCAACGAGTTTCACGAATGAAAAGATGAGGGCATCATCAAATAGCAATCCGTATTCCGGATCCTTTGAGATATAGTAAGCAATTTCATACTGTTCGGGAAGGCTTTGCGAAAAGAAGAGCATCAAATTCGATAAAATCTCAATTTCTTCCTTTGGAGCGTACTTTAATTTGATTATAAGTTCATTCAATCGATCTGCATTCTCTTTGAATCCGTTGTACAACTCTTCAAAGCCATCATAACGCTTTAGATCCTTAATCTTTTTAATTATCTCTTGCTGAAGAGTTTTCCATGCGTTCACCTCTTCTTTCGTTATCAATTTGAATTCTACTTTACATATTTGGGGGACAACAATTAAAAAATCGGGATGCTCCGGAATGATCTCGTCAATCAGATGGGTCACATTACTATCGCGAGACCACGCATGATCCGCAAGTATGTTTGTATCGATGACCAGCGTTACATCCGGGATAATTCCCTCTTTATCCTTTTCAATCTCACTTCTAATGGTTCTGAGAGTTTTATCCATGATAAGGCACCCGCGCTCTCCTTTGCCAATCTTTTCAGTTCTTCCTTCGTTGGTTTTTTATCGGTCATGAGATCACCTCTTTCCAGAAGAGAGTATGACGATAATCGCTCATTAAACAGTATGGTGTTTCATGGAGCGAGAATTATCCCCTTCTCAAAAGATATGTCGCCACAAGAAGTCCTGTGATTGCAAACATTGCTCCGAGAGCTGGTGTTTTGGGGAGGGATGTGGAGTCAGAGGATTTTGTGGTACCGGTGTCGATAGGAGTTTTGCTTATTGATTCGGATATTATCATAGGTACGCCCTCAGATGGGTAAATACCACCCCCAACAACTTCTGCCCCTAGTCCTTTCACAAAGACTTTATCGCCTTCGCTTATATCATCGATGCCCCCGGTGTAAAGAATATCAATTACACCGGTATCATCATCGATATTAAAACTGTAATAATTATTTTTGATATATTCTATATCGCGAATGGTTCAACTAATGGTAAAGAAGTTTAAATAATCATCAGTTTTTGATATATCTTTTATGGATGTTAAACCTTTTTCATGAGGTAATCTCTGTATTTTGCCTTTTTTCGTTTTTGAATATTCAAGGGTTTCTAAAATAAAATTTCCGTATTTTTCATTAAACTCCTCTGTTGGCGCTGCCGATCTATTGAAAGATGCGATTTCATTTCCACCAGAATCTGTCTGGATAAGTCGTTGTTTGTCTGAAGAGCTAACAATTCGCGTAATCTCTCGCCCATTTGAATCGAGAACTAAAAAATGGCAATATTGGTTTTTGTTATGGATCATATTAAAATATATATTGTATCCAATATCATAGATGCATGCAAGTATGGCCTTTTCATATTCACTACGACCTGTTAAACCTTTTGGAACAGATGAAATATATATAAACTCCTCATTAACAATTTTATTTAGCTTATCGTGGTGATAGGTAAAACTATTAACAACATTATTATCGAACAAAATAGGCTTACCGGATTCTTTTGCTGTTTTGATGCCTTCATAATACAGATACATGGTTAACGACCTATCCCCGTTGGACACTGTCAGTATCGTTTTTTCATCATTATACTGATATTCTTCTTCAGCATCGGCATTCACCCCCCCCCAATCGAAATAAAAGAACATAGAACTATCGCAGTTATCATTATGGCGCGTACTTCTTTCATGAAACCGCATCACCAATCTTATCACTTAAACATTGCTACGCATGCAAAATGCAAACACACGAGATCCCCTCACTCACGAACCCCCCCACTCCGTTCTCGTCTTCATATCACGCAGCATCGACATAATCCGATTGATCCTCCCCCGCACCTTCAGAAGGAGCGCGGGGTCGAATTGCTGGCACTTCCGGCGGCTCAAGCACTTCACGCACCGGCGCGCTGGCGACTACATGCGAGCAATCCGGACGTGTCCGCTTACCTGCTGCGGTGCTCTCTGCTTTTAATAACTACGATCCGGTCATCATCGGTCCGATACTGAGGGTGCCGGGGATGCGCGAGATCCTGCGCGAGAAAGTGGGTGGTTG
>JAYELB010000128.1:0-3867 GCA_034717055.1 Methanobacteriota archaeon | reverse complement strand
GAGATGAGCGCAAGCAGCCGTGGTCGGTAAAAACAAGGAGACCGTTTAGGGGCGTCACCGATAAGGTAAAGATCACGTTCAGGGCGATGCTGGAACTGGCTGAACGCGTCGCGAAAGAACTGAAATCACCACTGGAAATCTCAAAAAGGGGTAGACCGGTTATATATGATAGAATAAAGCTGTCAGCAGCGATTCTGGTCAAAGGAATGCAATCGTTCGTGGATCTGTCTGCAGAACTCTCGAATGTGCAGTACGATATGGCATTGGACGAAAGTGAGCGTTATCCATCCCCTTCGGAGCTGCATAACATCTTTACGCAGATTCCAGTGGAATGGATGGAAGAAGAACTGTGGAGACTTGATGATCTGTCGAAAGAATAGTTCTCGAAATTCGAAGAGCATCCGGACACCTTTGTTATTGATGGTTCAGCGCTCAGTGGAGATATATTGGTTGAACGTGTAGTACTGACGAAAATAAGATTTATAAGAGAATATTTTTAGTATCAGGCACTTGTAAGAATCGCTACGAACACAATAAGAAGCATCAAGAAGCATTCGAACAAGATTGGTAATATTATCCGGTCTCTGCCTGCTGGCTCGATAGTTCTCGCCGATCCCGAATACGATGTTGAGAAGAACTATCAGGTTGCGGACGAATCTCCGATCGAGTTGCAGGTAAAACAGAAGAGATGGAATGTCAAAAAGTCCGGAAGAAAGGCAGCTCGAAGTCGTTTTGAGTGGAAGAAGTACAGCAAGCGGAAACTTGGTGAGCGACCATTCGGGAATATAGAATCTGGAAGGAGCGAGTGCTACTATAAGCTCCCTGAAAGCAAACTGAAAGGAGCTATTATTATCGGCTGTACCCACAACATCATTGCTTATTTCAAAAATAAAGCATGGTGTAGTATGTTTGTTAAGTTATAACATGTCGGACTGTGCAAAAGTAGGTGAAAGGCGGTTATCCTGGGCTGTTTTTGTGGAGTTGCTTTTTCATGGCTGGACTTGTTGCTGGTAGTGGGGTGTGGGGAGATGGTGGTGTTGAGTGTTACTTTAATTAAGATTAGTGCTATTTATATAGTGGGCAATATTTGATCTTTGTCTGGGTGCTGGTGATCTCTGGATGGGCTCACGCGTGGCGCAATCTTTATGTAGTATTAATGCAGAGTACATATTGAGATGGGTCCCCACGGGGATTTATCACCGTTAACCAAGATTCGGAGAAGATCGTCGACGAAGATAGTGTTCCAGATTGTGGGGCACTATCTTAACTTTCCTTCTTTAATAGGTGATATGTATCATCTAAGTTAAGAACTTTAAAACCTCTACCACGATTCAGTTGTTCTATTTGGTGCATTTTTTCGAATGCGTCATTGTCTACACACACTATTAAATCCCCCTCTCTCAGAATTCTGTGGTGGTTATCAAGATCTTCCATAATTACGCAACCACCGTTTTTTTCGGCATACCGTAATAGTTGTTTGAAGAGCGCAGTTTCTTGAAAAGTGCTGCTATTTATCGACGACATACTACCTTTATTTACAAGTATAATTGGATGTGGAAAGAGTGGTCCCGGATTTATGTTATGATGATACTTTGGTACCAGATGGTCTTCAAATGATTCATTAATAAATTCTGTTTCGACACATGCTGTAACATCCTTCAAAACATCATCCACCTCCTGTTTATATGGTGGACAAACCTTACTCGACACGTACCCACAAATAAGGTCGGCAGTTGATAGACAAGGATGTGTTTCATCTCCATGAGGAATTATGGATACCTTGTTTGAACTATTTCCCACATATTTCCATGCTTTGGTGCTCATTCCCGAAATACCATCTACGACAGTATGTCTAAATTTATTGTGATGGAATTTATTATAGTATCGCCACAATGGCACAATTGGATAATATTGGAATAGACAATCTCTTGCAAACTTCACTCCTTTCATTTCTTTACCTAAATAATTCACACTCCTATTAATATAAGTTTCTGTTATGATAATTTCAGATATCTGTTCAGACTGTAATAGCTGTTCAACCAATTCTTTTTTTGCCTCACTCAAATTATATGTTGGGATGTTCTTTGTTAAATCTGCTGTTTTCAAAACATGGTAATCAAAATTCAAATCATATTTATTGATAAAATCTGAAACAATTTCAAAATATTCCCTTCTAAATTTATGATATCTTTTGAATGCAACAGCAGTACCTAGTAGATTGAAGAATGTTCCGTGCTCATTTTTTGTAGCATCTGCAGCTACTAAAATATCAGATAATATGCTAACTTATTCAATAGCATATGTTTAAGTATTTAACTATCTTTTGTGTTGCTCCGTACTTCTCGAACATACTATGCATTTTGCTTGAACTTTTTTTGTAACTACCCACGTTTAGGAAGCGGTAGCTAGCGACTACAAAATTTAATTTTTAATATTATATTTCTTTAATGACATAATAAAAACCAGCAGCATAAGAATCAATTGAAAAATAATCATAGGTTGAAAAAAGGATAGAAATAAACGGTTTTTCGTTATCGGTACCCTTACTTCCAAAAGGTGAGTTGTTACCTTTTTTTTACTCGTGGCAGTCATCATGTGCTAATCCACCCCATAAAAACCTTCCACCCACGTGCCCCAACCTGACCTTAGGCACACCTCACGCCAGCCCCCCTAAGTCACCAAACCCCGGACTTAAGTATGAAGCCTGTACATCGCACATCTAAACATTCGGATTCTTCCGATCATATATACAGTTCTCCACAACTTCCCCCCATAACTAAACATGAGCCATGAAAACTGAATTGCACCCATAAACCTTTAGCACACCATTCTCTGAGATGTGGAAACGCCTTGCACAGTTCTCTGCACCCCATACACACTAATCGAGAACACATCATGCACAAGCCTTACGAGAATATCTTGGCATACTCTCTATAAAAATAGGAACCCCCACACTCACGTCACAATAGTACCATCGAGGATGAGCGCCTCCATCCTGAACAGTGCCCGCACCAAGGGCTTCACGCGTCCACATAATCCGAAATCGCGTTGGTGATCCGATCGACAAGATTGATCTCACTGCCATACTCTATGATCGCTCTTCGCTGGTATCCAACCCGACCGCACACCAGGAACCAAAGTCTCGCGAAAGCGATCTTCTCATCGTCTCCGATGTATTCCGCTTGCGAGTTTGCCATCAGCAGATCAACACCACTCCTTTCGACAGACTTATGCGAGCCCATGCGGGCGGAAACCTGCACCATTATGTACACCCGCGCACACATAACCAACCATGACCTGCCTGATCTTCGATCCGTTCATGGGCGCATCCGGGGACATGATCATCGCCTCCTTAATCGACCTCGGAGCCGATCCCGCGCATATCAAAGAGATCATGGAATCGGTAGCGCCAGTCACCGTGGATATCGGAAGGACTACGAAGAACGGAATCTCAGCAACCCGGGTCCGCGTGTCAGAGATTGCAGACAAATCCGAAACCAGCACCTATCATGAGATCGTAGCAGACATCCGGTCATCAGGATTACCAGACACAATCGTTAGAGACGCGCTCGCGATCTTCAGCCGCATCGCCTCGGCAGAATCGAAGGTTCACGGTGTAAGCGAAGACGAACTCCATCTCCATGAACTCGGGCAGGCGGATGCCATAGCCGATGTGGTCGGCGCATCTGCTGCGATCCACGATCTCGCGCCTTCCCGGGTCTTTTGCGCCCGGATCGTTGCGGGCAGGGGGTTTGTGGATACTGCGCACGGAAGATGCCCTGTGCCAGCACCAGCCACACTCGAGATACTTGCAGGTTCCGGGCTTTCGTGGGAGTATGGGAGTATCGAGCATGAGTTGCTGACCCC
>JAYELB010000127.1:0-3901 GCA_034717055.1 Methanobacteriota archaeon | reverse complement strand
ACAGATATACTACCATAAAGCCAAATCTAACAGGCGGACATTCATGAACGAAATTCAATTAATGGTTGTAAAGGCGTATCCGAAGGATGCGGGACGGGGGATGGCGCGCCTCGATCCCTACATCCTTCAGACGCTTCAATTGTCACCCGGTGACATCATCGAGATCGAGGGCAGGAGAGTGACCGGTGCCAAGGTCTGGCGTGCTGATCGGCAGGACTGGGGGCAGGAGACGATACGGATCGACAGTTATGTGCGCCAGAACGCTGGCAGTGGGATCGGGGAGCGGGTGAATATCAGGCGTGCATCTGTAAAAGATGCCGAACGAGTGGTTTTTGCACCGCCGCAGGGTTCGGAGGTCCAGTTCGGTCCTGATGCCGAGATCGTCGTGAAGCAGCAGACGTTCAAGCGCCCTATCCTGCTCGGTGATATCGTCCCCATCCTGACGACACCGTCTCCGTTTGGGGGGCAGATGCTGCCACTGATAGTGACCGAGACCGTACCGGAAGGGCTGGTGCTGGTAGACAAACTGACCGAGATCGTGCTGCTCGAAAAACCGGTCATCGGGTTTGACTCTGCGAAAGGTACCGGCATCACGTACGAGGATATCGGGGGGCTTCATGATGAGGTCGACCGGGTGCGCGAGATGATCGAACTGCCGATGAAACATCCCGAAGTTTTCCAGAAACTGGGCATCGATCCTCCGAAGGGGATACTGATATACGGACCGCCTGGAACCGGGAAAACGTTGATTGCGAAGGCGGTAGCAAACGAATCCGGAGCCCATTTCATATACCTCGCAGGACCTGAGGTTATGGGCAAGTATTACGGAGAGAGCGAACAGCGGCTGAGGGATATTTTTGAGGAAGGGGAAGAGAAGTCGCCTTCGATTATTTTCATCGATGAGATCGATTCGATTGCTCCGAAACGAGAGGACGTTTATGGAGAGGTGGAACGGAGAGTGGTTGCCCAGCTGCTGTCATTGATGGACGGTCTCGAAGAGCGCGGACAAGTTTCCGTGATCGCGGCAACGAACCGTGTGAATGCGATCGATCCGGCACTCCGCCGTCCCGGAAGATTTGATAGGGAGGTCGAGATCGGTGTTCCTGATCTGGAAGACCGCATCGAAATCTTACAGATTCATGTGCGCGGGATGCCTTTCTCCAGATATTTATTCAGCTGGGATAACGTCCCGGGAAGCGATAACGAGAGACTCTTAAGGTACCTCACTGACGATCGCGAGATCAACTGGATGGAAGGTGCGGAAATCTGCAAATCAGGTGACGACAAAACCATCCGCATCGTTAAGGGTGAAAACTCAGTCGAGATGGCGATCGATGAGGGGGGAGAAAAAGCAACATTAAAAAGCAGCGGTGGCGAAATCCTCGACTTGAACGTTAAAAAGGAGAACGGTGAGCTGAACATATATCTTTCCGGTGGTGTGGATGTATCTGAGATTGCAAAGAATACCCACGGCTTCGTTGGTGCAGACTTATCATCGCTGACGAGGGAATCTGCAATGAAATCGCTGCGCAGGTATCTACCTGAGATCAATCTTGACGACGAAGAGATTCCAAAGGATGTGCTGGACAAGATGATTGTCACAGGGGGTGATTTCGAGGAGGCGCTACGCGAGATAGAGCCATCTGCGATGCGCGAGGTGCTTGTCGAGATTCCGCACGTTACATGGGCGGATGTTGGAGGAATGGATGCGGTACGGCAGGAACTTCAGGAAGTGATCGAATGGCCGCTTAAGAATCCGGAACGTTTCGAGAAGATGGGCATAACGCCGCCGAAAGGCATCCTCTTGTACGGTCCCCCTGGAACAGGAAAGACCCTGCTTGCAAAGGCGACTGCAAACGAATCGAATGCCAACTTCATCAGCATAAGCGGTCCTCAACTGCTCTCGAAGTGGGTCGGTGAGTCTGAAAAAGCGATTCGGGAGACGTTTAAAAAGGCAAAACAGGTTGCGCCATCCATCGTATTCTTCGACGAACTGGATGCGCTCGCACCGATTCGCGGGATGGATTCATCAAGGGTCACTGACCGCGTGCTAAATCAGCTCTTGACCGAACTGGACGGGCTCCAGACGCTCAAGGCGGTGATCGTGGTTGCTGCAACCAACCGCCCTGACATCGTCGATCCTGCGCTTATCAGGTCAGGGAGGTTTGACCGGCTCGTGTATGCAGGGGTGCCAACAAAGTCCGGAAGAGAAGCTATCTTGCGGATTCACACAAAGGAGATGCCGCTAATGAATGTGGATCTCACTGAACTTGCTGATATAACCGAGGGATACGTCGGCTCCGATCTCGAATCGCTCTGCAGGGAGTCTGCTATGCTTGCGATGCGTGAAGATCTCGATCAGATCGAGATGCGGCATTTCGAGGAGGCTTTGCAGAAGATACGAGCGACCGTAAGCTCGGATCTCACGGATCATTACCAGCGGGTGCAGGAGAAGTTCAAGGGCGGATCGCCTGTAAAGGAGCCGAGTTCATACGTCGGATACCGGTAATATGCCAGCCATACTCGTTACAAACGACGACAGCGTGTACTCGTCAGGCATCAGGGCAGCATACAGAAGCGTCCGCGATCTTGGAAACGTCAGCGTCGTGGCGCCATCGATGCAGAAATCAGGTGTCGGGAGATCGGTATCGGTCTTCGAGCCCCTGAGATTCTCTAAGATCAAACTGGACGCGTTCGAGGCTTATGCGGTCGCGGGAACGCCTGCCGATTCCGTGATCCTTGCGATCTTTGCTATCATGGACCGGCTCCCTGATCTCTGCGTATCCGGGTTTAATATCGGCGAGAACATCAGCACCGACACAGTGACCACATCCGGCACGATCGGTGCTGCACTCGAGGCTGCCAGTTACGGCATCCCAACGATAGCAGCATCGATTCAGGTGGTGGATCAGGGTGACAAGTTCGACGATCTCAGGCACTATGAGTACGATTTCGATGCAGGGATCAATCTGGTCAGAAGGATTGCAAAACACGCGCTTAAAAAAGGTTTTCCGGATGGTGTGGATGTGTTAAACGTCAACATCCCGCGAAACGCATCCCTCGATACCGAGATCGAGATCACCAGACTATCGAGAAAGATATTTAAGACTGCTGTTGAGAAGCGGCATGACCCGCGGGGGCGTCCGTATTACTGGATCAATGGCGACCTCGTGCCGGATGATGACCCTGGCACCGATGTACATGCTCTCGCACAGCACCACATCTCAGTTACGCCGCTAACGCTTGATTCGACTGTGGGGCTCGACCAGTTGACGACGCGGGAGATTCCGGAAACGCTTCGCAGGGCGGTGGAGGCGTTTTATTGAGGCACTCTTAGTTCTACTTTGTCAGATTAGCCGACACCAGACATCCGAGTCTGAACAGCAATATCAAAATAAGCGGTAACTACTCAGGTATGTTGATTGGTCACCCAATTGCGACTCTGTACTTTCTGGCAAGAAAAAATAACCGCGGGGGTGCAGAGGAACGCTAGAAGTGCTTAACCGTTTATTTCCTCTCCGCGTCCCTTTGCGCACTCTGCGGTTAAATTCCCGGTTTGGTCACAGTATCCCTCATGTCCTGGATAGTCTCTGTATAGTGAAGTCCCCCGATAGTGGTTTTAGGTACCGGAGTGGTTACAATCGATCTTCTATGGGATAACCATACCCAAAAACGCGACATCACCAGAACTTGCCGCGGAGTTTGTGGAATTTATGATAAGCGAGGAGGGGCTTGCCGTACTTTGGGATATGGAGCAGCATATTGTCTCGCATGTGAGACTTTTTAATTTGTTCTGGTCGGTTGAAAACATGACGCCAACCCGGCAAATACAAATATGATTAGATGGGTGAAATCAGTGAAATCGGTGTTAATCTGTGGCTAAAATAATATCAGCCACAGA
>JAYELB010000126.1:0-3924 GCA_034717055.1 Methanobacteriota archaeon | reverse complement strand
ATCAAAGATGGCGTTATAACCATCGACACCACCGAAGAGAATGCGATCATAATCGCGGGCAATGCAACAGCGGGCAGGATTATTTCAGTACCCATAAAAGGCGGCAGTCTTGAGGTAATGCTTAAAGACGACGCAATCGCAGTTGCCGGTACTGTTAGCGGAAACATAAACAAGATAAGACTGAACACGCCTTTGCAAGAGTACATAACGGCAAATCCCGATATCGGAACCGCTTCCATAGACCTTGATGTTGATTTTCAGGGGATGATTACCCCATGCAGATGCCTCTCATTTAATACAACACTGGTAGAACGGTACAGAGATCTCGACTACCTGAACGTCTCTGACCCCAACCGACTGAAGGAAACGCTTGCTGCCTATTTCGGCGTTGATACTTCTACAATCGCGGACAATACCCCGATCTTAGCCTATGCACAACTCTCGATGACGAACCTCGCCCGGTCAGAGATCATTGGGGTTCCGGTCAGCATAACCCTCCACAAGACCTGGTTTGATACCGTGGCAGGAGGGAATCCGGACAATGTCGTGTTCTTTAAGATCAATGAGACAACAGGCAAGCTGGAAGGCGATATACCCATGACGCCTGCGTCTACCACGATAACCGGCGACCAGGCCACATTCCGTGCGACATTCGACCATTTCACAGTCTTCGCAATCGTTGCCAGACCAGCAGCCAGACACCATGGTGGTGGTGGAGGTGAGGGTACATACCCACCAGTGAATGCGACGCCAACGATCACGCCCGCACCCACTCCGGTTCCCGTGGAGACTGCAGTGGTATCAGCGGGGACGCCGACTCCGATGGTGGCATCGGCAAGGGGGACGCCGGAGGAGCACCCTGAGCAAGAAGAATGGCCGTACCTCCTCTGGGTGCTCTTGCTTGCTATTGCTGTTGGCATCCCCCTGATCATCATATTGTGGAGATTACGCAATGATGGAGATGGTGGGGGATGAATGATTCGCATGGGTGATTATATACCCGTTCGATACCGCGTGGTCAAAATCATGGGGGCTACTACTGCCTCTCAGATTAACCACCCATTCAGACGCTTGATGTTGGTTTTGTTTTCCAAACGGTTTGAGGTCATGCCACCGCACTCTCTCGATTTGTCTGTAATGTGACAAAGTAGGACTATCCTTTCCTCAGGCTGGATTTTCACCAGCTGGCAAGTATGAATATATCTCGGCACGCCTGTGAAATCAGTGTTCATCTGTGGCTAAAAGCTTTTATCAGCCACAGATTTCATAGATGGACACGGATTAAATGTTATTTTCCAAAGAACAGGATCTATTCAAGAGATTTCACCCCTTATTTGGGTTTATCCGACCGCACCACCTACGGGTATATGACCTCAACACCACGTAAGCGACAACCCCATCGCATAGCAATCTTTTTATATGGATGCATTAAAGAACGATACCACGTGTAAAAAGGAGGAGGCTAAGCTATTGGGTAGAAGTCTAACGCAGCAACTGATATGTATATTAATTGTGGCATGTATCATCGCATCCATGCCGACGGCATGCGCAAAAGAGGAACAGATGGTCATCAATTCTGGTGACTGGAGGGATGTATACTCTTCAATGATGTATGCAAACCTACGCGGAATGCCCGCTTCGTTCATCACCGATGCACCACACGCAACCGCTCTGCCGAACTATCTCGATAAGAATCAAGATATCTTACTTGTCGAGGCAAAAACGTCACCATTCTTTGCAAATTACGAAGGGACGCTGACCACAGAGGGATTTACGGTTTCAGGGACATACAAGTCCCCGGATGGACGGGATGCGAACCTGCATTTTATAGGAGAACTCCCTGATATAACGAACTTTATCGTACTGGATGAAACATATGGATATAACGCGATCTCTGTTGCGCCTTATGCTGTCAAAAGCAGGTCGTGGGTCTTGTTTGCCGATCATGATAACATCGATGAGGTATCCGGTTTTCTTGATGGGCGCACCGTTGACAATCTGTTGATCTATGGTCGTGTGGACAGGCAGGTAAATGATTCGTTGAGCATATACAATCCTGAGATCATCGATTATGGTGACAGATTCGATAACAACATCGCAATCACCAAAAAATATCAGGATATAGCGGAAGTCAGCCAGATCGTCTTTACGAATGGAGAATTCATCGAGGACGAGATCATGTCGGGAAGAGAGCCGGTACTGTTCATCGGCACCAATGTCATTCCTGAGCAGACGGTCAACTACTTAAATGAAAGTGGAATTGAGACCGGTGTGGTCATAGGCAATGACCTGACCGATGCCGCAAGCATGATCACGGCACGCACCGGCATGCATGTCTTCATCAAGTTCGGGCAGGGAAGAGGTGGGGGAGGCAGCGGGGCTTTCAGTCTCGTTGAGACGCTCGATGAATTCCCGCTGCCGAAGTATGACCTTGTTATGTCTGTCGTCTCTGTGGACTACAATCAGGGCACCGGAGGACTGGAGGTCGTCTACCAGAATGATGCAAACATCGATATCTTCTCCAAATCAGCGGTAAGCATATTCGTTGACGGTGCACAGGTTGCAACGGTCGGGGATGAAGAGGCGATCGTTATCATCGAAGGAACTACGTCCGGCGTTTCGTACGACTGCCCGGAACTGGCAGCGCAGCCGTCGCTGGAGTCCGCAAACATTACGGCTGAGGTGTATGCAGTCTTCGGGGAATCAGAAAGATCACTGAACAGATTGTTGCAGCAGACGCTTGGCGTTGGCATAATCACTTTTGTGGACAGATCGAGCATCGATGCAACAGAAGTACTCTACACCAAAAAGACCGAGCGTCTCTCGGTAACCATCACCAATGCAGGAGATGTGCCGTGTTATGTCCGCCCTGGTGTTCTGCTACGCATCAGCGGGCGAGAGCAATCGTACAATGTGGTTGACGATCCCCTATATCTGCCAGCTGGCGGGAGCGAGTCGCCCTCTTGCAGGATCGATATGACCGATGCAGACATCGCAGACAACCGGATCGTCCCGGTGCATGTCTCTTACGGAGATCGTGAGGAGATGCTTGGGAAGGGTCTGGACAAGGACCTACCTATGGAGATTGCTACCATGTTTAACACAAAACAACTTCTTGCCAACCCGGCAATCCTTGCAGGGCTTGCTGCAGTCATCCTCGTTGCTGCTGTGATCCTGCTGAGGATACGAAAGAGACAGTGAAATGCTTGATACCCGGCGGTAGGAACCACAAGATTACACGGATTTTCACAAGATTTCTGTGTTAATCTTGTGTAAGCTCGTTGTTTTATATGCCAATATTCACACAATTTTGGGTAAGTATTAGAAAAGTTATCTGATGGCGCTCCACATCCATGACATTCGTACAATTTGCTTATTCGTGCCATTCACAATCCCTTTTGCCGATTTTGCCACGGAAAACACAGTGGATCGGATCGGTATTAGAACTCTGCGCCCACTCTCATTCTCCGCGGCGATAAATCACTGGATTTTAGACAGTGCTGGTAGAGGTCATAAGTAAGAACAGAAGGGGTGGATAAATTACCGTCATACCTCATCCCCTCCCAGTTCCACGCTTGCTCTCCTGTTCGCCCAGCACTGGATGTTCACAGCAACAGGAAGCGATGCAGTGTGGCAGTGCGCATACTCGATATGCACGGCAAGCGCGGTAGTATCTCCGCCAAGCCCCATCGTGCCGATGCCAAGTGAATTGATCGCACCGAGTAGCTCCCGCTCGAAATCGTCCGCAATGCAACCATCGGTGGCAGAGCCGTTAACGCAAGCGTCGACGCCGGAGGTGTTATCGTAAATTTCACGCAGTAGCGCCTTCTTTGCAAGGCGGGCTGCCTTGTCAAAGGATCCGCCGATCCCGACGCCAACAACAATCGGAGGGCACGGCTTTCCTCCGGCATCTGCGACGGTCTC
>JAYELB010000125.1:0-3937 GCA_034717055.1 Methanobacteriota archaeon | reverse complement strand
GTCCGAACATTCACCCACATATATCTACGTTTGAAGAAGGATCATATATGGAGAAAACACTTGATATGGCATCTGATATTCGGGCATTTCAGCCGAAAGGACACGTAGCCCAAAACATCACACATACCGCCACAATCGGAAGATCGGAAGAACAAGAGATTCCCAACCACGCTTTTAAACGTATTTTAGAACGTGCTATGGATATGGGAGTATCTGATCTCACCATGCAGCACGATCACTACCTATACGGGACCGAAAAGCGGTAAAAATGGCTATTTTCATCGACACGGGCTATATTCTGGCATTGGCAAACACATCAGATGAGTATCATGAACGTGCCAGCGTGGTTGCATCGACGATTGCGGGTCGGTTTGTAATAACCGAAGCTGTACTAACCGAGATCGGCAATACGCTTTCCAGATTGCGATGGCGATCGGCAGCAGTTTTTATAATCGAAGATCTGCGAAACGATCCCGATATCGAAGTGGTATCGGTAAGTTCGGAATTATTTGATCGTGCCACACGCCTCTACTCTTCTCGGATGGATAAGGAGTGGGGGCTAACCGATTGCATCTCTTTTGTCGTCATGCAAGATATGGGGATTACTGATGCGCTCACCACCGACTACCATTTCCGACAGGCAGGATTTCGGGCATTACTGATCGGATGATCCGATGGGTGTGCTGGTGTCTGGAAGCGGGTGGATGGAAACCTCGGGCGAGGTAGGCTGTGGCATAACACATCTTCGGCAGAAAGAACCCGGCAGTTGCAAATCCTCAACTATTCTCTGATCTAGTGGCATACTCTATTATTCTCCTACTTCGGATTTTATCGAATATGAATGGATGATACGTATATGTAAACACCATCAGAAGGTTTTTTTTAAAATACCTCCCCAAACATGCGCAATTCGTGACAACCCCTTACAGGAGATCAAGGATTCCCGCGCCGCCGAGCACGATGCTCGTAACGATGATCCCGGCAAGCATGACGCCTCCGAGGATGGCGAGAAACGCGTGTCTGAACTGTATCCCGAATACGAATGCTGCCGCGCACCCGGTCCATGCGCCTGTGATCGGCAGGGGAATCGCCACGAAGAAGAGAAGCGCGATGGTCCCATATTTCTCAAATTGTCCGTTGTGCCGGTGGTACGTTCGCGTAAATAGCCAGTTGAAGAAGACATCCCAGAAGACCCACCGCCGTAGGTAATTTGATACCGATTCGAGAAAGAGTAAAAGTGGTACGACCGGCAGCATATTCCCGATCACTGCAAAGACGTATGCAGTCAATGGATCCATGCCGTAGACCCCGATTGCTACCGGGATTGCGACCCTGAGTTCGCCAACCGGCAGCGCCGCCATGAGCACGGTCGCAACCGATGGTGGTACCGATTCAAAGAGTCTGGCGATGGCATCGATCATATCTAATATATTGGCGGGCAGATGTATTTACCTTTTGCCGGTCGGCTGGTGGCCTGGGTGTGCGTCAAGATTATTATACCCGAAAAACCATACATCACCAATGCGAATCGCATCAACCCTTGAACTGCAGGATAAGCCGGGACAGCTTCTGGCAGCACTGACGCCACTCTCAGCTTTCGGCGGGAATATAATAAGCATCGTGCATCACCGCGACCAGAGGACCTCGAGAGGCAAGATTCCGGTACAGGTCGTATTCGAGATCGGTGAAGCCGAGCGGCAGTTGCTGCTCGATGAACTCGATAAAAGCGGCATTGCTGTTGCCAGTATCGATGAGAATCCGCTGATCGAACGCGTGTCAGTGATATTGATCGGGCATATCATACATACCGACATCAAGGACACGATCGACTGCATTGACCGCACCGGGTTTGCAGAGGTTACCGACATGTCCATTGCGATGCCGAAGATCGAAGGCGAATCATCTGCATACATGCTCATCGAGGCGGTAGGGAAGTCCGAACTTGCGGAAGCTGTCGAGCTATTAAAGGAGATTGCAGAACAGAAGGGCCTGCTGGTGATCGAGCCTGTACGGAACTGAGGTAACCCGTGTCTCATGCTCAATATATCAGACCTCTCATCCGAGTTCGAAGACCGGAGATCCGCAATCCTTGACTACGAGCGTGGGACCTCCGGCGAACTCGAAGAATATAAAAAATCGATACCGGATCTGGATCGTGCTGATGCGTCCTTAAATAGCGCCCTTCCGCAGTACAGCGGCGCAAGGATCTTTGAGCCGGGGGCGACCATCAGACGTTTTCGCCCGGCTGCGGACTGGAACGGCAGGCAGGATGCTATGGAGTGGGTGGACTCTGTGCTTTCCGGCGTTGCGGTCGGATCTGCGGATGGCAGCCAGATATATCCTGATAAAAATTATGGCATCCCGATCGCGGTCGTGCAGATCGGCAGTGTTCGGAACCGGCACACAGAAGAATCCGGGTACGCGCAACGTACAAGCGCGACCCTGATCACGCCTGATGAGTTTGCGGACGCCGATGTGTATGCATTTAGCAAGACGTTTGTGGATGTCAGACGCTTCGCTCTCGAATGCGATGCTTTAATCGATCTGATGCACATAGGCACGGGCTCGGGCAGGGACACGGACACAGACCGGGATACGGACATGGACGACGACCGGATCTATCTGCTGCTCGACGGAACGCTGGTGCCCTCGCACATCAATGCGCTACGCGCGAACGTAAAAGAGATCTACATAGGTGCGATGAGGCGATTGCTCGATGCATCGAACGAGACCGGAAATCCTGTGATCGGATATGTGGACGTGAGCGTGCAGAGGGATGTCGTGACGATGATGCGCCATATCTATGGACTTCCCGAGACGAAAAGACTCTTCGATCCGGCCTTGTTTGCAGGCATGCTGAACTGGGGCGACCGGACAAAGGCGTTTGTCTGCAACCGGGACGATCGCCGCGGCGCAGACAGCCCATCGGTGCTCGATATGTATGTAGAGCACAGGGACAGCATCGCATTCTTTTACATGAGGATGGGCGATCTTCCGAGCCGGATCGAGTTTCCGGTCTGGTGCGCGGACGATGCTGCCAAGATCGACCGCATAGCAGACATCATCCGTGCAGAGACGATCATCCGCGGGAGTTATCCGGATATCCTAATGCTGGCGCACAGGAATGCAGTGATCACGACAGGGGAACATTCGCTCTTTTACAGGATGCTGAATCGGTTCTGCACCGAGCACGGGATTGCCGCGTACACCGGGGCAAAGCAGGCGCATAAGGAGCTGGATAAGGGAATGTCCCGGGAAACTGGAAGCACGGATGCGCACCTGAATCGGTAGGCGTTATGCTCAAGTGGTACTTAAGTCAGCACCACAAGTCGCGACACTCCAGCATGACCGAATATCTTATGAAGCATAACATCACTTGATCAAGACACAGGGCCCGTGGTCTAGTCGGTTATGACACCGCCTTTACACGGCGGGGATCATGCGTTCGAATCGCATCGGGCCCACAGGGGCTGTGGCCTAGCCAGGTATGGCGACGGGCTCCAGCGGATAAATGATGAACAACGGGTCTACTGATGCCTGCCCGACGGGGCGGGTGTGTGATGAGCCGTTGGAGCACTGATGTGCCCTCCTCGACCTTCGAGGGTTCGGAGAGACCCGTCGATCGTGTGTTCGAATCGCACCAGCCCCATCACTTCCCATAGTCTGCTGTCTGGAAATCGAGTAATGTATCACTGGGAATGGTGTAGTGGTGCAGAGTTTCAAGACGGGTCCGATACTCTATGAACTCCTGCATGTTCGCTTATTATAAGTGACGACTCTTACAATGGTTCGCTTTACGCTCTTCATGGTGTTTTTATCCTTGCAGTTGATCTAAACCGGACTTTCAGATTTTCCACGTTGTTCCGCTGGCTCACTACGTGGGCGTTACCATCCACGCATTCCGCGGTAGGATTGCCCCAAATGGAAGGGGTAGCCG
>JAYELB010000124.1:0-3951 GCA_034717055.1 Methanobacteriota archaeon | reverse complement strand
TATATTTACTGTAGACACGGCTTTGGGACAATTATTTTGGGATTCGCTATGTAACGGCATTTTTGTCCCAAAGCCTGTAGACACCCTACAAACTTTTCCAAAACTTTCCACAGATAAAGAAAAAAGATCACATAATCCTTGGAGCCTTGAAGAACCCATCCTTCACCTTTGGAGCGTTTGCAAGTGCTGCGTCCTGTTCCAATGAACCGGAAGCCACATCATCCCTGAATACGTTGTGAAGTTCGAGCACGTGGTATGTCGGCTCAACATCAGTCGTTATCTCGTCAATCTTCCCAAAATAGTCAAGTATATCATTCATCTGCTCTGCATACTGCTCCTTTTCCTCTCCGGTCAGTTTTATGCGCGCAAGCCATCCGATGTGCTCAACTTCCTCTGGCGTGATCATACGCTTTCGTTCGGGTGTCATAGTACATATTGGTATCGTTTATATAGGATATAGATATACTATATAGGACATGACCCCAGAGAAGAGGAAGGTACAGATTACAGGCGGCGCAACACTCATCGTATCGCTGCCGATCAAGTGGGCACGAGAGATCGGGCTTGCAGCAGGAGACGAGATTTTTCTTGCACCGCAGCCAGACCGGTCGCTTCTGCTGACCACGCAGCCAAAGACCGATGAACATATCTACGAGGCGATCATCAAATTGGTCCCGGGCGAGAGCCAGGATAATAATCTCAGGCTGCTTGTTGCGCACTACCTGGTCGGATATGATATCATAAAGTTAATCTCGCCGGGGGGTTTTGGCGCGTCAGACCGGAAATGGATCAAGGATGCTGTACGGCAGCGATTGATCGGGCTTGAGGTAGTTGGGGAGTCGCATGATGAACTGATACTGCAGAGTCTTCTTAACTACCGCGACCTGCCGCTTGCAAAAGCGATGCAGAGTATGACGCGGCTCATCTCCTCGATGCATGAGGACACCTTATATGCGCTTCGCAATCGCGACCTGGAACTTGCTGAGGACATCATCCAGAGGGATGACGAGGTTGACCGCTTCTACCTCTTGATCGTGAGGCAGTTGAAGGCGGCTATCGAAGATCCGGGGTTATCAGAGAAGATCGGGATAACCCACCCGCGGGAATGCCTTGGGTACCGGCTGATCTCAAAGAGCATGGAACGAATCGGCGATCATGCCGAAAAGATTGCGCGAAACATCATCGAACTGGATAGCGGGGTGGAATCGATCGACCGGATCTGCGAGATGGGGGAGATGGCACACGACATCTTTATGAGGGGGATAGCATCGCTGTCAAAGGAGAATACAAAGGATGCAAACAGCGTCATAACAGATGCGGCAGAGGTCGTTGCGATGGGGATTGCTATTGATAAAGAGATTCGGAAGGAGTGTAACATAACAGAAGTAAGCTTCATCCTTGAGAGCCTGCGGCGGATTGCAGAATACGGGGCGGATATCGCAGAGATCTCGATTAACTTAAACACCGAGGAACTGCGTTAGAGTGCAGGTACCCAAATCTCAGGCATTATATTGCGAGAGCGCCGACTGCGACCAGCATCACATAGATTATGGCAAACGCCAGTGTCGAGAGCAGCGCCACGTAAACCTTGGTGAACCGGATTGCAAAAACCGCATATACGAGTATGGCAAGCCCGATTATAAGCGGATAATTGGATAGCTCGATCGGTGTTTGGAGTAGTGTGAGAACCATGATACACAAAGTGGATGCATTGATATTTAAGACTTTCGGATGCATCCGCACCCCCGAGCACAAAAAGGGCTGGTTCGGACAGATTCTGTGGTTCTCAAAAGATTTTGAAAGAAAACAGCATCAGACGCGGTTCTGAAGGTATGCATTTCTCATAAGATCGGTTGTACAATTGTAACTACTCAGGTATGTTGATTGGTTGCCCAATTGCGATTCCGTACTTTCTGGCAAGAACAAAACTAACCGCGGAGGGCGCAGAGGAACTCAGAGTTCTTAACCGTTCATTTCCTTTCCGCGTCCCTTTGCGCACTCTGTGGTTAAATTCCCAGTTTGGTTACAGTACCACCAACACCCCGAGTGGTTCTTACATAGTGAAGTCCCCTGATGGTGGTTTTAGGTGCCTGAGTAGATACATACAATTCTATAATTTAAGCTCTCTAGTAATTCGCGAGTGCATGCACTTATCCACTCTTTCAGAGGATCTGGTTATATGGTAAGGAAGATTAAACCACAGAGATCACCGAGAGCACAGAGCGTTGTTATTTTCGTCTTTCGCCTCTTTGTGTCATTCTGTGGCCTATGTGGTTCTCCAAAATCTTATTTCGTAAATACCAAAATCTCCGGGGTTTTGGTCACTGCAACGCGATACCAAAGACCCATATTTTCTGCATCTGATGAGGCTCTTTTGTCAGGAACTACAGAAAACATCAGAACCAAAAAAAAAGATGGTGAAGGGATCGCTCCCTTCGTCCGTCATCGCCGTGCTGTCGCCTACTCTCTTCGCCGCATCATCGCGTAAGCTACTGCAAGCAGCCCTGCAATCACGCATATCGCGGTGAAGCCCGGCGTACTCTTCTTCGGCGTCGTTGTCGCGGTGCCTTTTGCCTCCGGCGTAGTCGTCTTCGACGCTGTGGGTCTCGACTCTTCCGGTCCCGGTGTCACGCGCTCGCCCGGCGTATCTGTCGCGGTCGCCGATGCTGCCGGTGTTTTCGTTGCGGTCGCGGTTGGTGTTACACCCCATCCCGGCGGGTATGTGCCACTTCCGCCACCGCCACCGCCACCGCCGTTGCTGGTGTCGACGTCTGGCTTTGAACTGATAAGCCCGACGCCGCAGAGGTGCTTCATGTCAGCATAGACGCATCCTTCCGGTGTGATGGTACTGGGCTGCTTCTCCCACTTCTCTGAGACATTGTCGTACTTCCATATCGCAAGAGTGCTTGCATCGATGCCCAGAGCCTTGAGTGCTGTAATGTTATAGCATATCCGGATGCGGATCGTGCCGTTTCCTGCTTCCAATTCCTCGCGGATGTTGCCACTCGCGTCGATGGTGACGCCGTTCACAACCTTGTCTCCGAGTCCCAGACCGCAGCGTGGCTTGGATTGATTGACCTCAGATGCGTTTGTGGCGTTTCCGATAGCAGTTGTATTAATCCATCCGGTAAGATTGCTACTGAAATTGCTGCCAGTTACGGTTGCATCGCCTGATGTAGCTGTAAAGGAAGACATACCGGTCACATTCGTGTAGTTTGTTCCGGCGTTCACGGTCACCTGTACATCGTTGCTCGTCTTGCTGCCGTTCCTTGCGGTTATGTAGCTCATCCCTACGCGTTCTGCGGTGAATGTCCCGTTAGTGAGTGTCGTCCATGCAATTGTTCCCGCATACGCATCGCTGCTAGCCCATGTGAAGTTCAATCCCGATTTTTGATTGTTGCACGAGTCATGGCCTGTTGCAGTGAAGACCTCGGTGAGGGCATCACTACTGACATTCAGCGATGCCGACGTTGGCGTCACGTTGATGTGGTCGAGCGTGCCAGCGGTTACAGTTATGATTCCTGATTCTCCCGCAGTCAGAGTACCCGATGTTACATTGATCACAGCAGTTCCAGCAAGAGCACCTGTAAAGACAGCACTCTTGTTATCTCCCGCCGCAACCAGATCTCCATCAGCTACTCCACCGGTCTTGCTTGTAAGAGACCATGCATCTGCTGCCACATTTACCACAAAGTTGTCATTTGCATCACGTGTGATGGCATAGACTGTGATCGCGCTACCTGATGCTACATTCCGGGCTTCTACAACAGTTCCGGTTCCATCTACCTTAGTCTCCACACGCACTTTGGTTGCTGCTGCACTCTGACCAAACACGACATCCTGCGTTGAACTGACATCCAGACCAGTCGATTCGGAATCGAAAAGACTCAGGTTAACAGTCTCTGCAACCGTGTCTGTGATATCCAGAGTGCCAACACCGTCGATTATGTC
>JAYELB010000123.1:0-3959 GCA_034717055.1 Methanobacteriota archaeon | reverse complement strand
TGTCCCTGTACTCAGCATAGATCTTGAACTTCATCCTGCCGTGTTCAAGCGGCTTCACCGAGAGCGCAAGCCCGGTCTCGTATTCCGCGCTCATCGTCTCAAGCGATGCGGCAGTCTCTCCTTCCACAGGTGCGTCAAGCCTGATCTTCACATCCTTCGCAACGCCATCTCCATTATTCACAAGTTTGAGCATCACCGGTGAATACGTATCCTGCCTGAGATTACCCGCGGTCACGTCAACAGAGAGGCTGGGTGTGCCTGTAGTCTTGAGATCGGTTGTTTTTAATCCCATCATCTGACCCAGTGATCTTTGTAATTCTATGCATTCAAGACAATCTTTTCGGTTTTTTTCCACACCTTGATCGAACTCTATTCGTAATGACCTGTTGTAGTGTTCAAGTGCGGTTTCATAAAGTGATAAACTCTCTCTGTAGTCAGAAAGTGCTTCATCCCGGTTACCCACACCAACGGATGCCGTTATAAGACTACTATGATATCCTGCCAGATCCATGTATGCACTTCCAATATGGTTATGGTACAGTGCAATATAACCGATTTCTTTAGCGATTTCTGCTGCTTCTTTATGTGATGAATATGCCGAAAGCTTGTAACTCCCGCATTATCTCATATATCTCGCCTGTTCGCTGCCGGATGACGCAACTGCCTTGGAACTAAGCTTGGTTGCAAGTACCCTATACTTGTTTGCCTCTGCATTCCGTGCATTCCCAATACTGGTCAACCTATATTCTTCCGTTTCTGCTTGCCTTGCACCCTGCAACCAAAAAGAGATTGCCTTATCCAAGAGCTCGATTGATATATCCATATCCTTTGTTTTAATTGCCCTATTGTAATATTCAAGTGCTTGTTTCAATAGTTCCACTTCTTTTTTCACCTCACAACCAGCATAACATCCTTAGCCCCCTCTTCCGGAAGGATGACCTCACCCCTCTCATCGTCAACCAGCTCCTTAAACGCAGCCACCACGATCTTCCTCGGTACCTGGTACTGCAATGCCACCTTATCAGCCCTGAACTGCGACGTACCGCCTGCCACCGCCTCTTTAAGCTTCGCAACCACACCCCCAATCTCTTCCTCAATTGAAACAGGAACGAACCACTCGGAAAAGAGTTTCGTCTTCTTATCACCGTCGTTGAAAAAGACCTCCCCCTCGCTCAGATCAACGAGATAGACGCTTTTGTTCATGTTCCTGATCTTTGCCACTTTGTCAATGATCCATTCGCTCCATCCTGTCGGCGATACCAGAACCAGAGCACCATAAGAATTTTTACCGCCTTCATCCGGTTGAATGAATCCCGTAATCATATCAGATGCATCCTTTCCGATTTTCCGGTAAATGAAACCCTCTTCATCCCCCGGAACCAGGAATTTGATCTCGAACCTGATAGTCGTACGTTTTTTGATCATCCCTCTCGTGATCTCTGCCGTGATCTCTTCATCCGTTGCATCGAGTTCCCAGGCACCCCTGTTGTACTCATCCCCTGTGAGTGGACTAACCACGCCCCGGCTGGTGAGGCGGGACTGCATCAGAGAGAAGTAATTCAGCCGCAGGAACTCGACGTCTTCCTTTGAGAGCAACCGATCCCTTATCGTCTCTTCATCCTCTGCCAAAATGCTGTCGATGGTGCTTTTAATCCGCTCCACCTCGTCCAGTTGCTCCAACACATTCGCAGATAGCATGGATATCTTCTGCAACTCTTCACCCATCCGCTCTCTTTGCTCAACAACAGACTCCGCAATCCGGCTCTCAATCTCACGCTCCTTCTCAAGAATCGCTTGCTCTCGCAGGAGAATCTCCTCTTCCTTCGTTTCCATCTGATTCTTCTTCTCACGCCATTCGTTCGCAATCCCTGCAACAACACCTCTGAAATCCTCGATCTCGACGTCGATCAGTTCCCTGATGGCAAGTCCTGCCATAACCTCCAGAGCGTGCTCACGGTATTCCCCGGCAGACTCTCTGTGTGCGTGTGCGGTCTCCTCAAGAACTTTCGCGTCCTCTAACAGCCTCTTTGCTTCGCCGAGCACATCTCCCATCTCGCCAGCGTCTCTGAAGAACATCGGTTCTTTGTTCATTCAGACTCCACCCCCGCCCGTCGCCATATCTTTCATCAGAAAGTCCGCCCGGTCCATGAAGATGTTTCGCAGGTTGTCAACATTTCTCTTCACTTTTCTCATCTGCAAAACGATGTCAGACGTCTCTCCCTTCAGCACATGGTCATAAACGAGATCGGTTGCCTTCGTTACCACCTCCAATTCACTGAAGAGGTCTCTATCGAACTCCACCATCCGGTCCAGAGCGTTATCCGATACCTCATCCTCCTTGAATAGTGGCGATAACCCGTAAAAAGCGTTCTCTATCTCGTTTCTGAAGAGGTCTATGGTGCTCCGAAGGTCATTGATATGCTCCAGCACATCCCGCCACCCATCCCTGTAGGCTAAGTCGCTAACCTCTTTTAATGTATTATACGACTTTTTCAGTTCCCGTGAAAGCTTATCCCTTACAGCCCGGTCTGAATTCAGTCTGTTCTTCTGCACTCGATAACCGTAACCCGGAATGATTTTCTCTATCAATTTCGACATATCTGCATCACACCTTTAATCTCATATTGATAAGCACATCTTAAGACCACGCTCCATATAATAGTTGTTACCTCTCGGTTAGAACATAGATCGGCACGTTGCGAAAGTTCGGTAACAGCTCATTTCCGTAAACTTGGGACTATTAGAATTAAAAATATAGAAAACTAATACCCACATTTTTTAATCATAAGCCGTCCCAACCATTCTACAACTCTTCATATTCGGTAGAAGAGACGTATAATTATATATCTAAAAACCATAAAACACTTCGCCGGGACAATGGAGGGGACTATAGTCGCAAAAATGGCTACCAGTTGGATAAACCGATCTGTGGGTTAGATTTTATAGCTGATAGTAACATTGTCCATAAACAAGTAACAACAAGCAATTTCAGTACCTGTTCGTCTTCCACGCCATATTTTCTCATCAATTTTTTGATATCATCTTAAGATAAGACCGTAGAGAATTTATTGAAAACTTCCTTCACATCCATTTTTTGTCTTCTATTTCATGTAATAACAGTCATCATCTATTACTAAATAGAAGACGTTAAGATATATTAGTTATATCCCTTCAAGAAAACTAAATTCTGGCTTAAGTTTAGTAAAATGACCCTCTTATATATTGCGCATAAAGATACCCACGATTGGTTTGCGCAGGCACTGAACTTCGGAAAGAAGTGCATATCCGACTGCATGGATATCTATCTAATTCATCTCAATTATTGAACCACCATGCCCCACAAAACAACGATACTCCGTGATGGTAGAAGGTAAGTCTATTTCAATTCACCGAAATTCAGGCTGCATGGATATCTATCTAATTCATCTCAATTATTGAACCACCATGCCCCACAAAACAACGATACTCCGTGATGGTAGAAGGTAAGTCTATTTCAATTCACCGAAATTCGGGATAGACAGTTTATCTTCTAAAAGTTTGAGACACATCTCGTATAAGTCGATCACAAGAATATTCACGGACATATTATTAAGATTGGAAGCGATCCTATCGATTGTCTGTCTGACGAGCAACTCTTTTTCAGGCGGATAATCGAAGATCCAGAATGGTACTTCGTTGCCAAGACCTTTCACAGTCAAAAAGTCATCCTCCTGCACCTTTTCTTTCAGTAGCTCCAAACGCTTTTCGAATGTTATGGTAACTGCTTTGATGATACATCAACCTCCTTATATCCGCTATTTATTCTATCATCAACATGGTACATTAAACGTTCTGTTTGCTGTGGCTGTCCACTTGATATGGCGTTATGCCACAACTCCGATTTTTCCGGATATTCGAGCGATGGCAGCAGACCTGTGACCCGAACAACAAACCGGTCAACCCAAATTCGCCCACGATAC
>JAYELB010000122.1:0-3959 GCA_034717055.1 Methanobacteriota archaeon | reverse complement strand
TCCGGTCAGGTTCTGGTCACATGAGCCTCCAGCACGGCTGTTGTCGTAGTATGCTGATGTGTCCACTGACAGAGTTCCGTTGACCATGGTAAGCTCGGCAGAGTTTATGGCTGCGGAGATGGTGGGGAAGTCGTGTCTCCGGTGGTAATGATCCTCCCAGAAGACGCCGTGGAACGGGTCTGAGATGTCGTATTTGAATGCTTCGACTCCACATAACCAGCAGCAATTGCTGCCATCTGTGTCGTCTAATTCCAGACGGTATGCGGTTACCAATTCATCATCGGTCAGGGGTGAGAGTGTGTAATCGCTGCAGTTTGAACCTGATATGTCTGTATCAAAGGTGTGCCAGCAGTTCGCGATGCCGAGTTTGACGTGGTTTCTGTCCCAGTTGTTCTGGAGGGAGGTGGGGAGGGGATAGAGGATTAACTCATATTTCCAATTATCACCGTTATAGGACGAGTTTCCAAATGGGTAATATGCCTTGTCGTTTGTATGAGTGTCTACTGGAACCTCATATTCGCCGTCTGATAAGTCACTCCAGAGATGTGTTCTGTGTATCCCATGTGCATGAAAATTCCATGCATCCCATTGGTCATAAGCCACCCTATATGGTCGTTCCCCGATGTTTCGCACCCAGATGAATATTGGCTCATAATCATATTCGTGCCATGCTCCAAAGCAGTCTTGACACTGCCAATACACAAAGTGGCTCTTCGCTATTTCATGTGGGTGAAATAGGGTTAAGATATCCTATCAAAGATATATCTTGGTGATGAAATCCCGGACATTTCGATAACAGTAGGAGCTTTGCATTCAATACGCCCCCCTTGTAATCTGCTTCAGCTGATGTTGGGGACATTGTATTACCCATACAAAACAGCGGAGAGCCCAAAGTATTGTATCACGTACGCATCAAACTCTGCATAAGGATCGTGTCCCTTGACAACACGATAATAGACTGCATCCGGACATTGATCAGTACGGTTATACAGCCATGGCTTATAATCATTGGCGATATCGTAAGCGGTTTTAGATGTATCGGTGACCGGATCGGCACCAGTGCCAACCCAGAGATTTGGTTCTGCAAATCGCGAACGCCCGATTGTTAAAGCATCCCCCAAAGCTATCTCTCTATAACTTGACTTTCAAAGATGTAGTGAAAAACACTATCAGCCAACCCAATCGATGTATGACCTATCAAAGCATAAACCCCCTTGCCACCGATTTCTCTAACTTACCATAAATTTCCCCAGATCCAGCAGAGAAAATAATCGAGCTTGTTTTACGTTCATCTCTTCAACCATCACCACAACGTCCTTACCTGTCTTCTCCTGCACAAGAGCAAGACATATCCCATCCAACTCATCAACAAGCCGCGTAATGCTCAATCGAAGATGCTTGCATTTCCATGCCAGATACCTGTAGAAGATCATACCTACGACGCATAGGAAAATGTGCGCTCGGATGTTGAAATCCTTATGATGGTTAATCGGTCCTACCGGAACAAGAAGTACATTATTTAGCAGTTTGAAATCATCCTCTACAAGATATTTCTGATTGTACGTCTTTGCAATCTTTTTGGAATGCCAGATGTGCATATCAGTAAAAACAATAGTCTTTCCAAAACCTGCATAACGCTTCTTTTCCACAGTCTCCTCGATCCACACCTCCAGAGCTGGCTTTTTCTTGCCTTGTGGCACCGCGCCAACTTTATACCCAAACACTGATCTGAAATCCTTGTAAATGATCTCATTCACCTCCCGCTCTACGCTGCCGACATCTCTTTCCTTCCCCCTGTTGCTTCCAAGCCTTCTTTGCAGATCGGCAAGTTTCTCCAGCATCTTTGCCTTTCTTTTCTCATAACTTCCCATCTGTTTTCGGTACGAGGCATCACTGTAGAGGACAACGGTAGTAAATTCCTTCCCGTAGAATTCGTGCTTTGTCCTGTAGCCGTATATCTTATTGCCCTTCGAATTTGTATACAAATATTTGTAATCATCAAGCGATACCTTCAAAAGTTCTTCCGCCTGATTGTGTTTCGCAGAAGCTACAAAATTCATTTTGGACGTTACATCTTTGATATTTACTTTTGAGTTGTTACCTTTGTCAAAGACCAGTATCATGTCGTCAGTCGTTATTTTTAGATTGGTCAACCTTTCTGTGAGTGCATCCAGCAGTTCTGGAAATATCTTAGAATCATGTCTATTCCCCTCATAGACTTCGTGCATGAATGGCACATTGTCTTCGGATACGGCAAGCCCCATACACACCTGTTTCATATGGTTTCGGTACTGTTTGTTCTTCCCGTTCTGTGGCAGTTCTTCTCCTTTCGTGATGTAATCGAACCAGTTAGTTTCATCGAGGAAAAGTATCCGGGGTGTCAGGCCTTTCTCGATAAGCGCCTTGCACAGGTCGTCTTCGATTTTCTTGCTGGTTTCGTGGTCTACGTATTTGTAGTGGTTTAAGAAGTTCTGGCAGGTAAGTTTGTGTGGAAACTTCCACAGCAAATTCAATGATGATTTATCGAACCATTTCTGCATGGCATTCTCTGATAATGCCCCGTCACACCTTCCGATGATGTTCAACAGGAGATATTCTCCAACTGTTAATCCTTCTATCTTCTTCTTGTTGGTGTGCCTGTTTACGGTCTCTATGAAGTTCAGTTCGTCAGATACGGCGAGGAGCGCGGCAGTTTTTCCATATTGGAATGATGTTAGCTTGATGTGCGGCAGTTCTGCCGCCCTTTCTTTCAGTTCAACGATCTTTTTCGCAGTTCCGAGGTACTTTTGCCACACCTGCTTGGGCTTGCCATCAACTCTTGCCATTTCGACAGCATACCAATAGATGTGCCCTTTGATCTTCTTCTTCTTCAATGACACCATATAGATGTATTAGGTCATACTACTATATATAGTCATCTGCTTTAATCGATATGTAATGCAGCATTATACTGATATCAAAAGTTAGGCCATACAGCTTGAGATGCGGCAACAAGTCCGATTGCCAACGGTTTTTAAGAAAAATTAGAGGTCAATTTGCGTTTCTTTGAAAGTCAAGTATAAGTTTAAGCATATCAACAGAATAGGGAAGTTTCGATGGTTTCGATGGTTTCCATTCTTCTGTGGCACTTGGCGGGGATACATTTATCACTCCCGATGTGCCCGCTGTAGCACCCCTACTAAACGAAGATACTCTCAAACCTTTATTATTTTGAGAAACTATCGGCAATGATATATCTTTACTTCTCTCTTGAGATGTACCTACCATCCTTTTCTCTGGTAATTTCAATCGTTCATTACCTTGAAGCACTTTTATTTCAAAGGAGGTATTTTCAATAGAGTTTTCATGAGCGTAGATCACTGCGTTATTCATACTTTGTGCAGCTTCTGTAGTTATACTTCGAGTCTCATCTTCTGCAGGTACAATTCCTACAAACACGATTAGTGCTATTACTGCGACTATCGCCATAGAAACAACTCGTGTACACCTTATATCCCCATATAGTTTTTCTTTTTTATTTTTCATATATATCACCATTTTTATCTTACATGATATCAAAATTCATGCCACCCCTATTATTAATAATGCTATTACATGCGAGACAAAATAACCTAAAAGAGCTATAATTATTGGACTAAGTATGCGTAACGACGCTCCCTTTCCCCTACTCAGGTAATATCCAATTCCCATAAACCCAAAAGTTAATATCGCAACGATCCCACCAAGAACGGTAAAATTTCTTATGTGTGCAAAAAGATTTTTACCATAGCACCATATAAATAAATTCATAGGTTGAGAAAATTCCATCATTTCCTTGAATGTATAAACCAACGGTATCCCAAACACAATAACCACCGGCGGTATTACCCACCATATCTTCTCGATCACGCCTTTACAGTTTAACATCTTCGTCTCCTTTTCCATCACAATTCTCTCTTCTCTCCGCGAAAAATTTTCTC
>JAYELB010000121.1:0-3962 GCA_034717055.1 Methanobacteriota archaeon | reverse complement strand
ACGGCGAGGCGGCTGTGATCGACCCGCGGAGGGACTGCGACGTTTACATCGAGTTAGCAGAGCGAGAAGAACAGCGAATCAGGTACATTTTCGAGACCCACCGCAACGAGGACTACGTCACCGGATCAAGAGAGTTATCAAACCTCACAGAAGCTGAGATCTTCCACGGTCCGGATCTTGCCTGGGGTCATGGCAGCACGCTTCATGACGGTGAGGCGTTCCGGATCGGAAGTCTGAAGATCACAGCGCTGCACACGCCCGGGCACACGGATGAGAGCATGTCATACACACTGGCAGACCTCTCTTCCGGCGAAGATGGTGTTATGGTTATGGTCTTCACCGGTGATGCGCTCTTCGTTGGGGACGTAGGCAGAACCGACTTCTACGGTCCGGATGAGGCGGAGAGACTGGCAGGAGCGCTTCATGACAGCATCTTTAAAAAGATCCTTCCTCTTGGTGACGGAGTCATCCTCTGCCCGGCTCACGGTGCTGGCTCGGTCTGCGGTGGAAGCATCAGCGAGAGGGATTACAGCACAATAGGCATAGAGCGAGCCAGTAATCCTATGCTCCAGCTGAACCGGCAGGAGTTCACCGGACACAAAACAGCCGAGCACCACGAACGACCTCCGTATTTCAGAGTTATGGAGCGATACAATCTTGAAGGACCGCCCCTCATGGGACGACTGCCATCCCCACCCCCATTAACACCTGCCGAGTTCAAGGATTCTATAAAACGAGATGGGGCAATCATTCTCGATGCCAGAACCCCACCCTCCTTTGGAGGCGCTCATATCAGAGGCTCTTACAGCATCTGGCTGGAGGGGATCCCTGCGTATGCGGGATGGGTCCTACCCTACGACCAGCCGATTCTGCTCGTGCTTGAATGCAGCGACCATCTAAAGCGAGCTGTCCGATACCTTGTACGGCTGGGCTACGAGAATATCACAGGATACCTGAGAGGAGGGATTGAGGCGTGGTATGATGCGGGCAATGCGACTGAGTACATGGGTCTCTCAACAGTACACGAACTTAAACGACGGATCGATCGAGGGGACGATCTTCTGGTGCTCGATGTACGCGATGAGAATGAGTGGAGAGATGGATATATAGCGGGCGCTATGCACATCTATGTAGGGCAGCTTGAAAGTCGGCTTTCCGAGGTGCCGCGAGACCGGCCGATCACGGTCGTCTGCAATGTTGGTCACCGCGCAAGTCTTGCCGCAAGCATTCTTTTAAGAGCCGGGTACACGAATGTCTGCTGCGACGTTCTCGGGAGCATGAAAGCGTGGGGCTTTAGCGGTTTCCCAATTGAGAGAGAATAAGGGATAAATATGAAAAATATGAAAAGCATTGGTTGGGAGATTCGTTTCGGGTTATCTTTGATTATATTGTCTGCGCTACTTTATATCCTCCACTATGCCATCTTCAGGGACTCTCATCACATCTTCATCTATATGTTGGGGCACATCGCATTTGTCCCGATCGAGGTTCTGCTGGTTGCCCTGATACTACAACGGTTACTCGATATGCGGGAGAAACGTGCTATGCTAAACAAGTTAAATATGGTTATAGGGGCATTCTTTAGCGAAGTTGGAGACGATTTATTGGCTTATTTCTCTGAATGTGATATTAAGTTAGATAAAATAAGAAAAGAACTTGTTATTACTGATAAATGGTCCGATCAAGAATTTATGGATCTCAGCAAACGTCTCAAGAATTATGATTACAGGGTCGATATCCAAAACGTAGATCTGGGACACTTACAGAGTTCCCTCGCCAGAAATAGGAATTTTCTACTGCGGTTATTGGAAAACCCAAATTTGCTGGAACATGAATCCTTTACAGACCTTCTTAGGGCGGTGTTTCATCTGACAGAGGAATTGGCTAAGAGGGGGGACCTAAAAAATTTACCGGATACCGACTACAACCATCTATCCGGCGATATGAAAAGGGTTTATACCTTACTGATCCACGAATGGCTGGATTACATGAGACATCTGAAGGATGATTACCCGTATCTCTTCTCTCTCGCCATGAGAACAAACCCATTTGACCGGGATGCATCACCTATTGTAAGATGACGTGTGAGAGATTGATATGAAATGGTCCTACCAGATCGGCAGCATCCGCGGGATACCCATACGGTTGCATCTGACATTTCTATTGATACTGATCTTCTTCATCTATGAATTTGCAGTTCAGGATCTTAAAATCGGAGAATATGGGATAATTATCGGTTTCGGTGGGATGGACTCCCCAGAAGTGGTAAAATATCTATTCAGTATAATTACAGCGGTTCTTTTCTTCTCAACATTACTATTTCACGAACTCAGCCACTCGATCGTGGCACAGGGCTATGGCATAAAGATAAAGAGTATAACACTCTTCATCATAGGCGGCGTGGCTCAGATGGAGGATATCCCAAAGGAGCCGCGGAAGGAAGGAAGGATCGCGGCAGCAGGTCCAGCCTTCAGCATGACCATAGGCATCCTTGCTTATGCCATCTACGACTTCTTCGGACCGGTAAACCCTGCCAGGGGCGCATTTGAGAATGGTACCCTTATAATGCTGGGCATAATCGGATTCTACAACATAATACTCGGCATCTTCAATCTCATCCCTGCGTTTCCCATGGATGGGGGGAGGATACTCCGTGCCCTGCTTGCCACACGCATGCCTTATATCGACGCAACCGGGAAAGCGGTTGCAATAGGCAAGGGCATGGCATTTATGATGGGGATCTTTGGGTTGCTGACGTTGGCTATGGGTGGGCTGTGGTTTCTGCTCATAGCCTTCTTCATCTACTATGGCGCAGCTGGTGAGGGGGAGACAACGGCTATCTCGGTAACTCTGGAGGGTTTGAAGGCAAGGGACTTGATGACCGGTCTTCCGGATGTGATCTATGTACCTCCGGACTGGACGCTTGACCAGTTGATCAATGTTATGTTCGAGACCAAGCATACGGGCTACCCGGTGCAGGAAAGCCGTGATTCCCGGGTGCTCGGGGTGATAACATTCTCAGATATCCACAGGATACCTGAACCTGAGCGGGGCGTAATCAGGGTCAAAGACGTTATGACAAGCAAAGTGATTGCAATCGAAGCTGATGCAGACGCATTCGATGCGTTCAAGCTTATTGCACCGGGCAATGTGGGTCGTTTGATCGTTATGGATCGCGGGCGGATGGTGGGCATCATATCCAGAACCGATCTCATGCGCTCGATTCAGTTCAGAGGAGCGTACGGATGAGGGGTGGCTATGAGATGTATGATGGGGCATTGTCAGGGAAGAAAATGTGATAGTACGATTCTCCAAGGGGTTGCGGCATTATTGAGAGTTTGAATAGTGTTGAACTCAAGGTCGCAGGGATGACCTGTGCTATGTGCGCTAAAACAATCGAACACTCTCTTAAGGATCTCGATGGCACCACGCATGCAGAGGTCAATCTTGAAAACGAGACCGTCCGGGTGGGGTATGACCCAACACGCTTGAAACTTGCCGATCTTGAACAAGCGGTAACCGAGGTAGGTTACGAGGTGGTGCATGATAGGATCACCATCAAAGTTGGCGGGATGACCTGTGCGATGTGTACGGGGGCGATTACGGACGCACTCAAGAGACTGGACGGAATCACAGGTGCCAATGTCAATCTAAGTTCTGAAAAAGCATACATAACCTACAATCAGGATATGACAACGGTATCTGAGATGAAAAAATCCATTTCGGATGCCGGATACCAGTACCTTGGAATAGAGGGGAAACATGTGAGCAATGGGATGGGTGAGCGAAATAATAGATGTGATGCGTCGAAAATAAATCCAATCAAAGGATAAATGTAACTACTCAGGTATGTCGATCGGCCTCCCGATTGTGATCTTGTATTTTCTGGCAAGAAAAATAACCGCGGAGGGCGCAGAGGAACGCAGAGCACTTAACCGTTTATTTCCCCTCTGCGCCCCTCT
>JAYELB010000120.1:0-15587 GCA_034717055.1 Methanobacteriota archaeon | reverse complement strand
GTTCTGTAGTATTCTGCTGGGTATATATCTACCGTGCGAAAGAACGGATGTCATGTGCTCGATGCGATTCAGAATGCGCTTAGAGGGGATCCGTTTATGCCATCTGGCTGTGTGGGTGAGTAGTTACGAGACTTGGTACGTAAAACTCTCAAAAACAGTGGCGGTAGCCACGATTCTGAAATTGCTTTTTCATCGACAGTATAAGCACTGCGGAGCCAGGTCATGTGTGTTTTTAATTTGTTCTGGTCGGTTGAAAACATGGCACCAACCCGGCAAATACGGGTATGATTATATGGGTGTAATCAGTGAAACCGGTGTTAATCCGTGGCTAAAATAGTATCAGCCACAGATTAACGCAGATGGACACAGATTATCGGTGTAAACGACTTTTCAGATCGATAGTGCTCCATTATGATAGTTGTGGTTGTGTAAGACAATCCGACGTTATCAGAAAATAATAAAAAGATTCTGAATGATAGCAAATGCCACGAAATGCACGAATTTATTTGCCACAAAATCCAGTGATTCCACTGAATAATTCAATTTTCCCGCCGAAAGTAATACAAATAAGCAGGCATAATCTGTGGCCCATGAACGCTAGCGCACAGGAACTCACGCTGCGGGTGGCAGAGGCATACCATCGGGATGTCGGCAAAGGCATAGCACGCATCGATCAAGAGTTCATGGGTCTGCTCAGTAAGTACATGGACGATGGGGATATAGTTGAGATAACAGGTGGGAAGACAGCGTACGCGATTGTGCGCAGCGGCTATCCTGGTGATTCCGGGCTTGACCTGATACGGATCGATGGAGACACCAGAACCGACGCAGATATCAGCATCGACGACCGGGTTACGGTATGCAAGGCAGTACCAGTGGACGCTGTCAGAATCACGCTCGCGCCGACCCAGCACACCCGTTTCTCTGCCGGAGCGCGGTACCTGGCGCGGTACCTCAAGGGCAGACCGATCGTGAAATGGCAACACCTCCGGGTTGAGACCGTGGACGCGCCGGTCGTCTTCCTGGTCACTGCAACCCAGCCAGCAGGCGCAGTCGTCGTAACCAAAGACACCCAGATCACACTGAAGGAGCGCCCGGCCACGGACGAGGCGCATACCACACAGATTACTTATGAGGACATTGGAGGCCTCCGGCGCGAGATAGACCTCATCCGCGAGATGATCGAACTCCCGCTCCGCCATCCCGAACTCTTCCGGAAACTGGGCATCTCCCCGCCTCGTGGCGTATTGCTGCACGGACCTCCCGGAACAGGGAAGACGATGATTGCAAAGGCGGTAGCGAACGAAACGTCCTCTAATTTCACATCGATAAGCGGTCCTGAGATCGTGAGCAAATTTTATGGCGAAAGCGAGAAACATCTGCGAGAAATCTTTGATGATGCGGAAAAAAATGCACCAAGTATCATTTTCATCGATGAGATCGACTCGATTGCACCAAAACGCGGTGAAGTCGTGGGAGATAGTGAACGTAGAGTTGTGGCACAGTTGCTATCGCTGATGGACGGACTCCAGTCGAGGGGCGAGGTCGTTGTGATCGCTGCAACCAACCGCCCGAACGACATCGATCCCGCGATGCGCAGGGGTGGCAGATTCGATCGCGAGATTGAGATCGGTGTTCCGGACCGCAACGACCGATCTGAGATCTTAGAGATCCACACGAGAGGGATGCCGCTTGATGCGGATATGCAGAAGAAAGGTCTTTATAGTATCGCTGAGATCACGCACGGCTTTGTAGGGGCTGATATCACATCGCTCTGCAAGGAGGCTGCTATGCATGCGCTGCGCATGATGATGGTGGACATCGATTTCGAAGAGGATATTCCATCAGAACTGATCGAGCAACTGATCGTGACAAAGAAGGACTTTTACGAGGCAATGAAAAATATAGACCCCTCTGCAATGCGTGAAGTCTTCATCGAGATACCGCAGGTCGGGTGGGGTGATATCGGGGGGCTTGATTCCGCGAAGCAGGACTTAATTGAGATCGTAGAGTGGCCGCTTCGCTATCCCGAGATATTCGAGGCGATTAACACGGACCCGCCAGCCGGGGTGCTGCTGTTCGGCCCATCCGGAACCGGAAAGACCCTGCTTGCAAAAGCGGTCGCTACCGAGAGTTCTGCGAATTTCATCGGCATCAAGGGACCTGAACTGTTGAGTAAGTATGTAGGCGAGTCGGAAAAGGCGATCCGGGAGGTGTTTCGGAAGGCGAGGCAGGCATCCCCCACGATCGTCTTCTTTGATGAGATCGATTCGATTGCACCTGTAAGGGGTACGAGCTCGGATAATTTCGTGACCGAGCGCGTGGTCTCCCAGATTCTGACAGAGCTTGACGGACTCGAGGAACTACAGGATGTGGTCGTGATCGCTGCCACCAACCGCATCGACATGGTTGACCCTGCGCTCTTGAGGCCAGGGCGGATCGACCGTCTCATCCATATACCGCTTCCCGACAAGGATGCGAGATCGAAGATCTTTGAGATCCATCTCAAGGACAAACCGGTATCTGATGAGGTTTCGGTACAGTGGCTCGCGGAAGCGACCGATGGGTACTCGGGCGCGGAGATCGAAGCCGTATGTAGGGAGGCGGCAATGCTTGCACTGCGCGGGGCGATGCCCAAGCGGGGCGTGGATGTGGATGTGAAGAAGATTGCAAGTACGATCGAGATCATAAGGTGGCATTTCGATCAGGCGATCGGGTGTGTGCGGTGTGCATGGGCTGGAAATGATCGGAAATCCGCGTGAGGGGTGCGGATGGATGAAATGGAGGTATCGGTCGACAACCGAGGCAAGACTTGGTACGTAAAACTCTCAAAAACAGTGGCGGTAGCCACGATTCTGAAATTGCTTTTTCATCGACAGTATAAGCACTGCGGAGCCAGGTCATGTGTGTTTTTTAATTTGTTCTGGTCGGTTGAAAACATGGCGCCAACCCGGCAAATACGGGTACGATTATATGGGTGTAATCAGTGAAATCGGTGTTAATCTGTGGCTAAAATAGTATCAGCCACAGATTAACGCAGATGGACACAGATTATCGTTGTAAACGACTTTTCAGATCGATAGTGCTCCATTATGGCAATTGTGGTTGCGTAAGACAATCTGACGTTACCAGAAAGTAATAAAAAGATTCACCGAGGCTGGAAAAAGGGACCATCAAGAAAGCCCCTTCGGGGCAAAATTGAAGTGTGATGTTTTCCTCATCATGTATCTAATTTCAGCAGCAAGATACACAAATGTGTTTATACTTTCATATACGCAAATTATGAGAATAAGAGAAGACTTAGAGAAAGAAGACAGCTACTTCATCGGTTCGGACGTGGTCAGGAAGAATTATAGGGTATGTTTAGCTGAGGTGGAAAAACCACGAGATTACACGAGATTGACATCGAAATATTGTGGAAATCAGTGTAATCTCGTGGTTTTATATATGGACACCCCCACAATACTCGAGTGAGTACGCTTGGGTGCATATAGTGGGGAGGTGCTAAGCGCACAGATGGATCTCATGGGTGCTTAACAACGCATATATAGTGGGATCTTACCATCGAGCCTGCATTTGGGTAAGTTATTTATTGGGGATTACCTAACTGCCATGATTTAAAAATAACGCTCACCCCGCCGCCTGCACCTTCAACTTCTTCACAGCATCCCGCAACTTAATCGCACGCTCGAAGTCCAGCGCATCAGCAGCCGCCTGCATCTCCGCATCGAGTTCGATGATGAGATTCGGTATCTCTGATTTTGGCAGATGCTTCGTGTCGGTGAGATCGACCTCTTTCGCCCGGATCGGCTTCTTGATCGTCTGCGGGGTGATGTTATGCTCCTTGTTATAAGCGATCTGGAGGTTTCGCCTCCGCTCTGTCTCAAAGATGGCTTTTTTGATCGAGTCGGTCATCTTGTCAGCGTAGAGCACCACCCTTGACTTCACGTTCCTGGCTGCCCTGCCGATCGTTTGAATGAGACTTTTCGTATCGCGCAAGAATCCTTCCTTGTCGGCGTCGAGAATGCCAATAAACCCTACCTCGGGGATATCAAGACCCTCCCGCAGGAGATTGATGCCGACAAGGACATCGAACTTGCCAAGCCTTAGCTGGCGGATGATCTCAGTCCGCTCGATCGTGTTGATGTCCGAATGGAGATACCGTGTCCGGACGCCAATGCGTGCGAGGTACTCGGTCAGTTCCTCTGCAAGTCTCTTCGTAAGCGTCGTTATAAGGACACGATCCCCCGCTTTAATAGTCTTCTCGATTTCACTGAGCACGTCAGCAGCCTGCCCCTCGATCGGGCGCACCTCTACGTACGGATCGACAAGGCCGGTCGGGCGGATGATCTGCTCGACGACCTGCCCTGACTTCTCAAGTTCGTAAACGCCGGGCGTCGCCGAGACAAAGATGACGTTTTGCATGTACCCTGCAAACTCATCAAACCGCAGGGGACGGTTGTCAAGTGCAGACGGAAGCCGGAAGCCATAATCGACAAGCGTCTTCTTACGGGAATAGTCGCCTTTGTACATCCCGTGAATCTGCGGGATCATCTGGTGACTCTCATCAATCACCATCAGGAAACCCTCCGGAAAGTAATCGAGCAGGCAGTACGGCTTATCTCCTGATTCTCTTCTGTCGAAGTGGCGCGAGTAGTTCTCGATTCCCTTACACGAGCCGGTCTCCTCAATCATCTCTATGTCGTAGAGTGTTCGCTGCTTGAGCCGGTGTGATTCAAACAGCCCCATCGACGGTAACACGGAATCGAGTTCCTCAAGTATGGATGCGATCGCGCGCTCTTTCTCCTCTTCAGGTACGACAAAGTGCCGCGCAGGATAAACATAGAAGTAGTCCATCTCCTCGATCTTTCTGCCTGTTATCTTCTCTATCTCCATGATCCGGTCGATCTCATCCCCGAACATCTCGATTCTGACGATGTTATTAAAGTACATTGGGATAATGTCGATTGTGTCCCCTTTCACCCGGAACCTCCCGGGCGCAAGTTCGGTGTCGTTTCTCTCGAACTGGATGTCGATCAGTTGCGAGAGGATCTCGTTTCTGCAAATCCTGTCGTGCACGTTTAATTCAAGCCCCATCTTCCGGAAGTTCTCGGGATTGCCAAGACCGTAGATACAGGAGACCGAAGCGACAACGATCACATCGTCCCGCGACAGCAGTGACGCGGTGGTGGACAAGCGCATCTGCTCTATTTTGGGGTTGATCTGGGCATCTTTCTCGATATACTGGTCTTTTTTTGGGATATAAGATTCAGGCTGGTAGTAATCGTAATATGAGACGAAATATTCAACCCTGTTTTCAGGGAAGAACCCCTTAAACTCGTTGTAGAGTTGGGCTGCAAGTGTCTTATTGTGAGCGATGACAAGGGTTGGCTTCCCGACTTTGTCGATGACGTTTGCAATCGTAAACGTCTTTCCCGAACCAGTGACGCCAAGGAGTGTCTGGAACTGGCTGCCGCTTGCAAGCCCCGAAACGAGGCTCTCAATCGCACCGGGCTGCGAGCCATGGGGCGCGAAATCTGAGACGAGATGAAAATCTGGCATGTCGGTATCTTACCTGTTTGTTGTTGGTCGGCTGTAACTTTCCTTGATGCTCCACGATTCTTAAATGAATCTTTTCCGCCCCCCTCCATCCCACGAAATCCAGCGGTAGATCACAAAGGTAAAATACTGCTTCGGACATAGGTGACGTTGGATATGTCTAAGTTGATCGCCACAAAGAGAAGAATTGCAGTACTCGCAGCGGCAATCATTCTTGTGAGTTCGCTGACAGCATACGCGCTCCTTGCAACGAGCCATACCACATACAAGACCAAAGATGACTTCTGTACCAAATGTCATGCCAACGTGGCTACAAACGTATCTGCCGGCATCCACGATCCTGCGAACTGTATCTGCCACGGATACCTCACCAACAGCGCTTACGACAACGGCACTTATGACATAAACCGAAAGCATAATCTCACAAAGGATATCTACTGCACCAATTGCCACAGCGATTCCAACGAGACTAGTGACATACCGACCCATGTAAGCCCATATACAAGCGGCAGGAACCAGACAGCGCACTATCTGATCAAGGGTAACAAGACAGCTATCTACGATCATGCAAAAGATTATCTGAGCAAAGGTGGGCATGGATGAATAAGATCGCACTGCTTACAATCGCAGTCGTATCGCTTGCATTATTCGTACTGCCGAATACGATATCGATGTTTATTGGTCAGCACACATTCGAAGCAGGGGTGCAGTGCCAGAAGTGTCACGCGGCAGAGTATGCCGAACTGTACGGGGCACCCACGATAGATGTTCACAAACGGGCAGCAAATAATGCGAATTACACCACGTTCCTCTCAGTAGGTGGGACCAAGTATTATCCATCGAATTCAACGATCTCGACGATCAATAGTAATAAATGGGTATGGGATGGTACGTGGGATGGTGGAAACGGTACGTGGGAGCACGGAAGCGAACATAAACTGGTTTCTCTCGATTTTAACGGCAACGGCGAGATCGAGGGCGCCGAGCTGTGCCATCTTTGTCACAACGCATCGCTCTTCGGTATCGAGGGGGCACATGCGGTTACCGTGCGGGTCTGCGATGATGATCGCTGTCACGGGAACCGGAACCACACATACCTTGGAGCTGCTACAGGGCTATTTGCCAATCCCTCGACCACCGAGTACGTGGTAACCGCAGGATACAATATCAGCAGAGAAAACGTTCATCAGTCGTTCTATCTCAACTTGTCCAATCAATCATCCACATACTCTGCCGGACATCCATACGGCATACTGGACCCATGTGGCAATGCCCGCGGACACGAACTATCAAGAGGGTACTGGACTTGTGTCGGTTGTCATTCCGAAGTCGAGACAGATGTGATCTTGAATCCGCATCCTGTGTACAATCACAGCGACACGAACGCAACACCACAGAGGTACTGGTAAGACCTCATAACAAAATAACCCGGGTCATTGGATTATATGGAGGCTTTTTTAGACAAGACGGAATTGGTAAGTATCCGAAAGGTTCTCACGAGTGTTAAGTAACCTTTAAGTGGACACGTCCCAAACTTCTACACAGAGGTTGAGACTGGGTTAAAGGTGGTGCGTACAATGGTGACAACATTGGCAACTGGTTTGTGTGGCGGCAAAAACAGCGCTCTGGCAGCTAAAGACGCTGTCTTGCAGGCGAAAGAGAAATCGGGCAGAGCCCGGGTTGATCTTTCAATAGTATACTCAACGAGCGAGTATGATTATAGGGAAGTCGTAGATGCGGTAAGAGAAGCCACAGGCAATGCACCTTTGATCGGAGCTTCCACAGCAGGAGAGTTTACCGAGGATGGTGTCAATGGGAAGAACGTGGCTGTGGGCTTACTATCCTCAGATGATATCAAAGTATTCACTGCTCTTGCAGGGGGTGTAAAGGAAGACCCTGAAGCAGCAATAAAAGAGGTTCTAGCAAAGCTGCCCAGTATGGTGAAAGGGTATCCCTACCTGACCGCTATTCTCATTGCCGATGGTTTGTCAGGCATGGGTGAAAGAGTCGCGTTACTAGCTTCCTATCTCTTTGGCAGGGGGCTGAGGATTGTCGGGGGCATGGCTGGCGACGATTTCAAGATGGAGAAGACCTTCGTCTTCTCTGACGATACTGTCCGTACCGATGCAATCGGTGTCTGCCTTCTTGCCTCGAAAATGCCTCTCTTTACTGGCGTAAAACATGGGCACACCCCTGTAAGTAGAGAACTGAAAGCAACAAGAACAGAAGGTAGTGTGCTTTATGAGATAAATAATATGCCCGCATGGGATGCATGGAAGGAAGAGACCGCAGAAACTGCAAGAAAATCGGGTATCGATGCAAACCAGCTCAAGACACCTGCAGAGATTGCGCAGTTCTGTGCCAATTCCCAGCTCGGTCTGGCAACCGAGAAAGAAGGTGAGTATAAGATAAGATGGCCTGTAAGCGCAAACGAAGACGGCTCTCTCAATTTCGCTTGCGATATAGCAGAGGGTGCAATCTTCCGTATCATGGATGGCAGTGATCTGGAAAACCAGATCGATGCTGCAGAGGGGGCTATTATGATGGCAAAGCAATCGGCAGAGGCTGCCGGGTACTCGGAATTTGCCGGCATCCTTGTCTTTGACTGTGCACACAGACAGTTGATCCTCGGGGACCGGTTTCCTGATAGCGTGGATCGCTTCAAGAAAGTCCTGCCGGGCGTTCCCCTGATTGGCTGGGAGACTTACGGCGAGATCCGTCTGGAACCCGGACAGTTCAGCGGCTTTCACAATACCACTGCTGTTGTCCTGCTTCTGCCAAAAGACAGCAATGCGGATAGGAGGTGAGTATCTGCGATGAAGACTGCGAAGAGTGACCTGACCGGGATGTATGCTCAGAGTATCGGCATAGAAGCAGCCAGGGAACTGATCACCAAAAAGATAGACGCTGCCGCACTGGAAGATAAGGAGAGCTACACCGAGGAAGAGATAATCAGGATATGCAACGAACTGTTAAAGGAAAGCGGCTTGACCGGGATCGTTGCGCAGACTTTCCTGATTCAACTGGAGTACAGAAAGTCTGAAGAGCAAAGATTGTTGCTTGATAATATACCTACTCAGATCTGGCATCTGACAGATGCAGAGACGTGTGGTGCCGTAAACAGATCTCGTGCGGAATTTTTTGGTGTGGATAAGGAATATCTGGAGGGTACTAATCTACGTGACATTCTCAGCAGAGAAGAATCCGAAGTCTGCATCGGTGGTAACAGGGAAGTATTCGAGAAGAAAAGACAGATACGGGTCGAGGAGTGGATCACAAACGGCAGAGGGGAGGTGCGTTTACTGTCGGTCACGAAGACACCAAAACTTAACGATGATGGCGATGTCGAATACATGATCTGTGCAGCAGAAGACGTCACCGAACGCAAGCTTGCCGAGGAGCAGATCACGCGCTTAAATAGTGTCCTTAGAGCTATAAGAAATGTAAACGAATTGCTCGTGACAGTGAAGGACAGAGACCAGCTCCTCCGGAAATCCTGCGATGCTCTCATAGATGCACGGGGCTATGATGCTGTGTGGCTCAGTTTATTCGAGGATGATAAGAGATTTGTTGAGGTTGTGGGATCCGGTCTTTCGGAGGATGTCTCGCGCTTTAACAGACTTATAAGCGGGGATAATCTTCCTTGCATCAGGGACGCGCTCGCCTCGAGAGAGGCGGTTTTGATACTGGATAACGTGAGTGAATGCAGAGACTGTTTCTTCAAAGACGCGTGTCGCGGAAGGGTGGCCACAATCCTCCATGTGGAACATGCAGGAAGGTTCTTCGGGCTGCTTGCCGTACTGCTAGCACCGGATGTTGCAGTAGATGATGAGGAGAAGAGTCTTCTTGCAGAAGTGGCTTCTGATATAGCGATCGGTCTCCATGACCTGGAGATGACGGGGATTTTGCGCGAGAGAGAACAGATCGTTCGGAAGCAGAACGAGATGCTTATAGAACTGGCAAAATGCAATGAGTTGTATAGTGGCGATCTGGTTGACTCGCTTCATGTCATCACGGCAGCCACAGCCCGCGCGGTCGAGGTCGAGAGGGTGAGTGTGTGGCAATATGCAGATGATCACTCGATGCTCCGCTGCACTGATCTGTACGAACTGAGCACGGATCACCATTCAGAGGGCATGGTGCTTATGGCGGCAGATTATCCTTCCTATTTCAAGGCACTGGGAGAAGGAGTGGTTATTGCCGCGCATGATGCGCACAGAGATCCCCGGACCAAGGAATTCTCCGACTCATATCTTTCCCCGCTCGGCATCACATCGATGCTGGATGTCCCGATCCGGCTGAATGGGGTGGTGATAGGAGTCGTGTGTTATGAGCATGTCGGACCGATACGCAGATGGACGATGGAAGAGGAGAATTTCGCCCGCGCTCCTGCCGACTATATCTCGCTGGCGATGGAAGCTGACGAGCGAAGAAGGGCAGAAGAAGCATTGAGACTGGCTACTATCTCGCTGCAAGAACATGTAGTGATGTTGGAAGAGTCGAATATAAGAGCAGAAGAAGCTTCCCGTTTGAGAGAGTACTTCTTAAAAGAGACCTCACACAGGATCATCACACCCGTGTCGATCGTTGGGGGCTATTCAAAATGGTTGCTCCGGTGGTCCAGCAATCTTAACAATGATCAGAGAGATAAAATCCGGCTGATATGCGAGAAAAATGAGGAAGTCCAGACGCTTGTCAGGGATGCGCTTGAGGAAAAGTATTTAGAGGAGGTGGAACAAGGAGGTGTTTGTTAGAATGGACTACAAAATATTACTTGTGGATGATGAAGCAGACATTCATGAATTGATGTCCCTGTTTCTGGAGATGGATGAGGCGCACACGTTCATCATGGATTCTGCTGAAGATGGTAAAGCCGGAGTTGAAATGTATGACAAACTCTCAAAGGAAGGGCGAAAACCTGATATCGTGCTGATGGACCTTAGGATGCCTGTGATGGACGGTGTTGAAGCCACCGGACAGATACTTAAGAGCGACCCGGGAGCGAACATCTACCTGTTCACCGCATACACCAAGACCGAGGTGGAGGTCGATGCGCTCGAAGCCGGAGCGAAAGGGACGCTTAACAAGAGCACGGACTGGAACCAGACCGTAGGGGCAATCGGGGCTATCTTGGACCCGTCGTGATCATATAGTCCGGAACGGGCAACCCATAGACGTTGCACCACCGGCCAAATCGGCGTCCGCCACTTCCAAGGTTGAGATCCATCTCTTCGAAACTATTCTTCGCATATGCTCACTCCAGATCCCTGTGATACGCCTGCAGCGACGCAACCGTGATTTCGCTTCTGATAGCAGCCTCTATCCCCTCAACCGATGCCACAACTGCCTCTGCTGACGTGATGTATGGAATCCTGTGCTTTATCGCAGCCTTCCGGATGTAGCTGTCATCCTCCTTTCCCTTCCTCCCGACCGGCACATTAAACACGAGCTGGATCTTTTGGTTCTCAATAGCGTCCACGATGTTCGGTCGTCCTTCATGAAGCTTCAGCACGAGTTCAGACGAAACGCCCGCACCATCAAGAAACTCCTTTGTCCCGCGGGTCGCATATATCGCAAACCCAAGATCAGCGAGTTTTCGCACCGCATCTGCCACTTTATCCCTCGCCCAGTCAGGAACGGTAACTAGAACTCCCCCTTTGCTTGGATCTGTCGGAAGCGGTGTCCCTGTTGCATCCTGCGCCTTAAAAAATGCCATCCCGAAGTTATTTGCGATTCCAAGCACCTCACCTGTCGCCCGCATCTCAGGTCCGAGCACAGGATCTACCTCCGGGAACATGTTAAACGGGAACACTGCTTCCTTCACTGCCACATGCGGAAGATCGTACTCTTTAAGTTCCGGGAAGTCAGATATCTTCTTGCCAAGCGCAATGATCTGTGTTGCGATGTTTGCAATCGGAATTTCTGTTACCTTGCTCACAAGTGGAACCGTGCGTGATGCACGCGGGTTTGCTTCGAGGATGTAGACCACATCATCAGCTATCGCGTACTGTATGTTCATGAGGCCGACGACACCGAGTGCTCGCCCCATCTTTGCGGTATAATCCTTAATTATCCGAATATTCGCATCTGTTATCGTTCTTGATGGTATCACACATGCACTGTCGCCTGAGTGAACTCCTGCAAGCTCAATATGTTCCATAATTGCTGCGGTGAATGTATCTTCGCCGTCGGATATTGCATCGACCTCTACCTCGGTTGCATTCTCGAGGAACTTGTCGATTAAGATCGGATGATCAGGCGTCACCTCGACAGCCATTCTTGCATAGTTGATGAGCATCTCTTTGTCATAGACGACCTCCATGCCCCGCCCGCCAAGAACATACGAAGGACGCACCATCAGCGGGTAGCCGATCTTCTCACCTTTCAGAATCGCCTCCTCAAACGACCGTGCGATATCGTTCTCTGGCTGCGGTATCCCGAGTTCCATCATCAAATCCTTGAACCGCTCCCGATCCTCCGCAATATCGATACTCTCAGGAGACGTGCCAAGGATCGTGACACCTGCATCTTGCAACTCCTTTGCGATGTTTAACGGAGTCTGTCCACCGAACTGGACGATCGCACCATCCGGATTTTCCTTTTCGTAGATGCTCAGCACATCCTCTACTGTGAGTGGCTCGAAGTAGAGCTTGTCAGAGGTGTCATAGTCGGTTGACACGGTTTCCGGATTGCAATTTACCATTACAGTCTTTATCCCCGCGTCACGTAGTGCAAAGGTCGTGTGAACACACGTATAATCAAACTCGATCCCCTGACCGATCCTATTCGGTCCGCCGCCAAGGACCAGTATCTTCTTCCCTTCAACCTGATCGTTTTGGTCATCCCCATTATATGTTGAGTAGTAGTACGCGCCGTCCGCACCGCTCACCGGAACCGGCTGGTGACTCTGCGCCATGCCGAGTGAGAGCCGCCGCCCCCTGATCATGGTCTCGGATACTCCAAAGATCTCACTTACGTACCGGTCAGAGAAGCCGTTTTTCTTTGCCGCAATAAGCATTTCATCAGATAATTCCTTGGAGCCTTCCATCTCTTTTTCAAAGTTGGCAAGTTCTTTCATCTGCTGAATAAACCATTTGCCGATCTTTGTTCGCTCGTATCCCTCATCAACAGATAGCCCCTTCTTAAGCGCCTCGTATAGCTGGAATATCCGCTCGCTGCTCGGCGTTCCGATAGCACCATTCAGCTCTTCAAGAGACATGCTCTCGAAATCCCTGACCCTGCCAGGCCCATATCTCTTGATCTCAAGAGACCGGATCGCCTTCTGGAATGTTTCCTTGAAGTTCTTTCCAATCGACATCACCTCTCCAACAGCCCGCATCTGCGTCCCGAGAACGTCATCCACGCCTTTGAACTTTTCAAACGCCCATCTCGGGAACTTTGCAACGACATAATCCCCGCCTGGCGTGTACTTCTCGAGTGTGCCGTCCCTCCAGTATTCGATCTCGTCCATGGTGATCCCTGACGCAAGCTTGGTCGAGATCAGTGCAATCGGAAACCCTGTCGCCTTCGAGGCGAGTGCTGATGACCTGGACGTTCGCGGGTTAATCTCGATCACCACGAGCCGATCCGTCTCAAGATCATGCGCGAACTGGACGTTTGTTCCGCCGATCACGCCGATGCCCTCAACGATCCGGTATGAGTAGTCCTGCATCCGCCTCTGGAGCTTTTTGGGTACGGTTAACATTGGCGCAACGCAGAAGCTGTCGCCGGTGTGAACTCCCATCGGGTCGCAGTTCTCGATGAAACAGACCGTTATCATCTGGTTCTTCGCATCCCGCACAACCTCGAGTTCGAGTTCCTCCCATCCGAGAACCGATTCCTCAATTAAGATCTGTCCTACAAGTGATGCGGAAATCCCCCTTGCTGCAATCGTTCTGAGTTCGTCTAAGTTATATACAAGCCCGCCGCCGGTGCCGCCCATCGTGTACGCAGGCCTCACAACAACCGGGTATCCGAGATTCTCTGCGATCTTCTCGGCTTCTTCGACCGTATATGCAGGTTCGCTCTCGGGCATCTCGATTCCCAGCTTATCCATCGTCGCCTTAAACGCGATACGATCCTCGCCCCGCTCGATCGCGTCCGGCTGAACTCCGATCACGGTAACGCCGTGTTTCTCAAGAACACCTGCTTTGTAGAGGGCTGCTGATAGATTCAGCCCGGTCTGCCCGCCGAGGTTCGGCAGCAGCCCATCAGGCAACTCCTTTTCGATGATTTTCTCAAGATTTGCGAACGTTAATGGCTCGATGTAGGTGATGTCTGCCATCCCGGGATCTGTCATGATGGTTGCAGGGTTTGAGTTGACGAGCACGATCTCATAACCCTCCTCTCGCAGAGCCTTGCACGCCTGTGTTCCGGAATAATCGAACTCGCACGCCTGCCCGATGACTATCGGTCCCGATCCGATGATCAGGATCTTATGTAGGTCTTCTCTCTTTGGCATGATTCTCTCCGAGTTTGAGATTTGGGGTGAGGGTGTAAAAGGTTGCCTATACTGGTTTATACTGGCCTGGGACGACTCCGGCAAAAGCGTGGCTGCGCACATATCAGCCGTTGCAGGTTATGCCATACGTCACAACCATACATGCTCGGGTAAGTTGTGGTTTTTGGGATTTTAACCACGGGATTGCACAGAGTTACACGAGATTTCTGTGTTAGTCTTGTGTAATTTGTGTATATGTGAGTGTAAACAATATTAGTTATCTACTGTCAATATAGATTATATATATCTACTAAGATACTATTATTCTGCACGAGTATTGAGATAAAACTCTGGAAGTGTAGCAAGACTAGCCTGTGCATCACAACCCGCTCAAATCACCCGGATGTACACTTTTGAAAGAATGACCTGCGAATTGTGCTTGAAGCGATGGAATCTGGTGCTGGAATCGGCGCGATTGTCGCATAATGCCCAAGCGGAATATCTGATATCCGGTCGGTGTAGAAAGGGGTCACCTACAACTCGATTCGCCCGGCTGCGGCTTGCGGGATCATGAGCGCGCCCGAGGAGGTAACGCGGTCATCGCCACTGACCTCGGCTGCGGGATTATGTGCGCCGGAGCGCGATCGCGGCGTCCGCGGGGGTGAGGGTCCCATCGCGGCCCGAGGTCGCCTAACAGCTGCGTGCCGCCCGTCCACGGCTGCATGAGTAGGTGTTCCGCCTGTGAATGTGAAGCATGACGAAGCATCGCTGATGCTGTCGCGACAAGCGCATGCGCTAAAACCAAACCCCTCACCAAAATTCAATCTTCATGTTGACCTCTTCTAAGAAGTCCAGCCCGATGATCACTCCGAACGCCATTCTCATCGATTTCATCATCAAATAACTCATCAGTCACCCCAATCTCAATGTCCGCAGTCAGGCCATCCGCTAGTGTTCTCACACCCACATCTGCCTGTCGCCCCAATATCAGATGACCGGATGCCAAAAACCATTTCGATGCAACCTTTCAGTTCCATACTCATGCTATCAGCCAGCCGCCTGCTCATCACGCTTTTATCCGCACCGGTATCTATAAATCCAACCGTATACGCATGTTGATCTCCTGATGCGACCTCGATAGCGCGGTACAGCCTACCCATAACAATTTCAAAATATTTTTGCACATCTTCGTGTTGTGGAGATCGCCAGCAACTTGCACCTCATCACCTTCCACGGTTATCTCCAGTGCTTTATTGATTTCCCTTATTCTGCTCACAACATAGTCTATCCTGTCATGGGGTATCAGGAAACGGATTTTACGGATTTCAAGGGTTCTCATTACCATGATTTCACCAAGTTACATGTATGCTGTGAATTGTCGTATCTTTGTGCTCACCGAACAACAAAGTAGCAAAAGTACCTGCTCGAGTAACTTGTGGTAGGAACCACAAGATTACACGGATTTTCACAAGATTTCTGTGTTAATCTTGTGTAATCTCGCGGTTTTGTATACTAATATTCATACAACTTTGGGTAAGTACTAGCAAAGTTATCCGATAACGCTCCACATCCATGACATTCGTACAAT
>JAYELB010000119.1:0-3966 GCA_034717055.1 Methanobacteriota archaeon | reverse complement strand
TTTATAGGGCAGGATATTTGCGCACCCAATTTCTTATGTATGGAGTGGAGACGAAACCGGTAGACTCAAAAAAGCATAGCATATCTGCAATAGCATCGGATACGGCAGGGCTAAAAACGTGGCAGATTCAATAGAACGCCCACAAACTTGTGCATGCACGTCCGATGGATGTGTTATGCAGGGTTGTGAGGGGATTGGGGTGCCGATCGTTGTGATGATGCTTGGCAGCGCTCACCTGCTTACAGCAGACATGTACCTACAACACAGGTAATCATCGATGTCGTATATATGACGCCGTGGCTATATCCTGATCTCTTAGCAAACCTCAGCCCTTACAGTATACATCAGGGGTATCTTGAGCGGCTCCGGTGCAGGGGATGCCGGATAGACTCTCTGTGTATCCGACGAGTGAACCCTAAAGATCAATGCCGATGCTCCTTACAAGCGTTCTCGTCGGTCGCTTCCATAAGCCGTCCCTGCTGCCATGCCTCGATTGTATCGCGCACCGTACCCGCTGCACCTACGAAAACATCGATTCCGAACTGCTCGAACATCGCAACAGCTTTCGGTCCAAGCCCCCCGCAAAGCATGACATGAGTACCGGTCTTTGATATGAACTCCGGGGGCAGCCCGACGCCGCCCATATGCTCGCTGGTATTCTGGGATACCTCAACCTCATTCGTGTCGAGATCGACGATTGTGTAGGTCGGAACCCTACCAAAGTGTTGACCGACGGGAGCGTCGATCCCACCTTCTCCTTCTGTTGGAATACATACTTTCATCTCTTTCTTCGCCTCTTGTTATTTCACGTTGTTCGTTTGTCTTGCGATCAACACTATTAATACTGTGTACGTGATAGGGCTGCCAACTTGTCTCTTGCGCTTATATCAAACAGGCACTGTCTAAAAATCCGAGTGTTTTTTCGACGATTTAGTCGATTTTCGTGACATTTGTGGTAAAATCATTACGCAGGGACAACACCACCCTCTAAAACGATGTTCCAAAATGTCAGAATTCCAAATTGTGCTTACGGGGTGGTACAGGATCACACCCTACCCACCATCAGCTTAAATATCAGAAACGCGACTGCCGTTATGATTATGGGGTGTTTGATCCCTGACATTACGCTACCCTCACACAACCACGCTTGCTGTCAGCCCTGAGCAGAAACCCTGGATCAGTGATGCATGGAAGAACATCATTATATGAATCAAGGTCGAAAGCACAAAGGAAGCCACCGCCTTTCACACCGGAAGTCGTCATCTATGAGTTTTTTTATTATTTTCTGATAACGTCGGATTGTCTTACGCAACCACAACTGCCATAATGGAGCACCATCGATCTGAAAAGTCGTTTACGCCGATAATCTGTGTTCATCTGCGTACGCTGTGGTTTAATCTATAAGATAATTTAAAGAATGTATAATAAGAAATAAAATCACAGAGGTCAGAAAGAACACAGAGAAGGTTTTTTATAGGTTCGAAATATGTCCACGAAGAAGTTAATTTTGTTCAGATTAATTATGCGCTAGTCCTTAAGAAGACTGTATAACAAACAAGGTAAGGAATATTCATTTGTAATCGATCAGCCATGCGGTCGATTCGCATGTCAGTTTCGTGATCTTGTCAGGAAGTCCAGTGACCTCGATCACAATGTTTGACACGCAAGTCGTGGTACTGTGCTGCATGCGCCACGATCGCCGAACTCCACGAAGGGAACCATTATAAACAGACGTGACCAGCGATGAAACTGTTTTGCGAATTCATCGAGTGCGCCGGATTTCCGTATATTATCGCTCCCGATGTATCACCGATCTCAGAAAAGGTCTTCATCTTATGCTCTGCATCTTTTCCGCGACCCTTCCATCTTCCTGTTCTCCTGCCAGTTCGAGCAACTCCGACTCCAGCGGTTGTTCTGTCAACACCGAAGGGTTACTCATTGACGGACGTTTGAGTCTCATTGTTTCTTCGTCGGACCCCTCTGTCCGGACGGCTGACCTCACTTCGTCACCTTGCAGTTTCATATTCTTATCAACATTATTCGACGATTATAGTCCCATTTATATTGGGGAAATACTCACATCCGTAATGGTACGTTCCACTCAAGTTGAATGTGTAGGTGAACTCAGAGCCGAACCGGATATCAATAGGTTGCCATAGACCTTCAGCGCTCGTCAGGATGTATATCCCCCCCGTAGCTGTATCTTCATTGCTCCAGGTGACGCTGTCGTTTCGCGCAATTGTGCAGTTGACCGGATTGAATTCGAATTTCTTCGTGACGTACGGGTTTATTACGATTTTGTGTAGTTTTGGTAGCTCTATAGTTACCGGGGGCCCTAACGGAGTCGGTTCTATGGTATGCGCCGGTATGTCGGGGGCTATGTAAGTAGGCACAAAGGTTGGCGCAGCGGTGGGCTCTGCCTCAACAACCTGTTTGGTTGGCGTTTCCTCTGCAACACCACCACTGTCACCAGTTGGTATTAATCCCGGAACAAGCACTACCGCCAGCAGAGCAATGACAAGCAGTGCCAGCGCAGCCACCGCAAGCAATCCTCTGGAACCGCCGCCGCACCACTCAGTAAACTCATCCCAACTATCCAAAAATTTAACATACATTTCTGACATAAATCCCATTATAATGCGCCTCTTATCTTATTTCCACCAAATTCATGGTTGATTTCCGTATACCCATATACACCACTTCTCTTATTAAAATGAACCCAAGCCATATTAATCTTGCCGGGTGAGGTATGTCGTATGTGCCCTATGAGTTCTATGATTGCCATGAGTTCGATGAAATCCGTTGTTATAGGCCGCCAGATGATGTATGACGGCTCGCAGATCGATCCACTGTGGGCTTATGAACACCTGGACGTGCGCGGCGATTCGGTCATCATATTCCGTGGCGCGATGGATGTGGTGCATGTGAAAGACATCGAGGATGAGAAGGGCGGAAAAGCGATAAGAGGGGATTCTCTGATCCATCTTATCGTCGAACGGTTCGATTCGCCTGCAAACATGCGGCACGCATATTACCTCCAGCGGATACTGATCGTCTGCGTCCAGGATGCCATGAGGAACCTCGGCATCACAGCAGAGAGGGATGGGGACGATCTCTTTGTGGACGGCGGGAAACTTACCGTGAGCATCGCAACAGCCGGAATCACGTCAGAGAAGATCCACTGCGGCATCAATCTGACCTGTAAAGGAACGCCTGTGGAAGCGAATGCGATCGGGCTATCTGAACTAGGGATCGATCCGGACTCGTGGAACGAGATTGGGAGGGGGATTGCGGATCGATTCGTCTCTGAGCTCAGGGATATCGAGTCAGATATCTGCAAAACAAGACCTTTGACCTGACAACCAAAATATAATATATGATAGCGGCGTGGTCGTTTTTGTAAGCGTGGGATAACTTTTCTCACCGCATAGATCGCGAGAGTTTGCGGAGACGAAGCAACCTCAACCCTCCACACCTCCCCTCGTTCTGCCGACGGCTTTGCTAAGTGCTCACCGAACAGTAAAGTAGCAAAAGTACATGCTCGAGCAACTCGTGGTAGAAACCACAAGATTACACGGATTTTCACCAGATTTCTGTGTTAATCTTGTGTAATCTCGTGGTTTTATACATTAGTATTCACACAATTTTGGATAAGTGCTAGCAAAGTTATCTGATGGCGATCCACATCCGTGACATTCGTACAATTTGCTTATTCGTGCCATTCGATATCCCTTTTTCCGATTTTATCACGGATGGGTGGGTGGGCAGATGATGCGAATTCTAACAGGTTATTTTCTGGCAAGCCCTAAGCATGCACCACATCCACACTCACGCCAGCCCATCGCCACTGCCTGCCCCTCACTCACCCTGATATTCCATGAAACCGCTAGTGTGCCTGAGAACTCCCGAATGATACTTCTTTGCAACCCTTGTCTCTCCGGTGCAGAGCGTGCAGACCGCAAGCGG
>JAYELB010000118.1:0-15655 GCA_034717055.1 Methanobacteriota archaeon | reverse complement strand
GATTTTGCGCCATTCCCGTACGTTGTTATGGGTCTCATTGGTGTTTATGATTCTTTAATGCTTCATCACGATGGAACAGAGGTGCCTTCTTGCATTGGTTGGATTTATTGTAACTCCGGTCAACACTCACCTGCAACATGAAAAAAACTGTAGGGACTCACCACCGGATTGCGGTAGTCTCTATGATTATGATCGCGCTTGGAGAACTGCTCATATTCACAGGAAATGCCACCCTGGCGTGGTGGTTCACATCCTCAATCTGCAGATGATCATCGTCTCGATGTTCATAAAAGGCGGAGAAACCGATCAGATAGTGCTGGACAAGCAGATTCTTCAATCATTGCTGCTGCTGTTACAACTCAGGATCATCAATTATCGATGCCGTTTTTCTTCACGATGACGCTGTACTGGTATCCGTTAATCTACAGCCCGTTGTTCATATCGATTTACCTGCTTCTCAGGTATCAGAATGCTTCATTTAATGATATTGGGATTGATATAAGGAATTTGCATCGTTACATCCCTCTTGCACCGATTATTGGTGCAATACTGGCATGGAGCGAGTACCAGATCATCCATCCGGAACCTCTGATACCGAAACTTGGAATCGCGGACATGTTGGTGCTTGTAATCATCATGTTCGTATTTGTGGGGCTGGTAGAGGAACTCGTCTTCAGATCGCTACTCCAGACGAAACTTCAGCAATCAATTGGGGTGGGCAGCGGACTTCTTGTGGCAAGCGCCTTATTTGGAATCATGCATTCCGGCTATGGCTCAGTGTATGAACTGCTGTTCGCAACTGTCGCGGGGCTTATCATAGGATATCTATACCAGAAAACAGGGAGTCTGCCGTTTGTAACAGCGATACACGGCACGGTCAATGTTCTTCTCTTCGGATTGCTGCCCCCACATACTATAGTGCATAGAGTTATAGTGCCAGCAGCACCTTAGACGCAACAATCACCGCGAAAACCACGAGCAGTGGGGTATTACATATCTCAAGCGTGTTCGATGCCCACTTGTTCCACCACTTCGATTCGACAAGGACTTCAGCCAGGGATAGCGACATGATCAGGGAGATCGTTGCAAGCATTCCACCTGTCACTACCTGCTCGACTGAAAATATGTTCTGCGCGTTTACAAGGGTGGTTACTGTTAGCATGATCATTTATCATCTTCGTGTGGTCAGTTCTACTCGTTTCAACCTCTTAAGACGGGCGATGCAGAGATCATATCCAACAGTCGTAATGCAAATGCAACAATCATATTTATACACCCGCGGTCACATAATGAGTCACGATGATCGATACCGAGTTCTTCAACCAACTGAATCGATTCTCGCTCATGGTGCGCAAGCGTGTATCGAGCGTGTACGCGGGCAGCAGGCGGGCTGTGCTGCAGGGGAAAGGGATCGAGATCGTAGGGTATCGCGAGTATATGCCCGGTGACGATATCAGGACCATCGACTGGCGGGTGTATGGGCGGACCGAGAAACTCTACATCCGCAAATTCGAGGAAGAGAAGAACATAACAACACACATACTCCTCGATTCGAGCATGAGCATGGATTATTCGAGCAATGGGGTGACAAAGTTTGATTATGCAGCGATGCTTGCGTGCGGATTCGGTTACTTGGTGACGAGAGAGAACGAGAAGTTCGCAGTATCTACGTTTGGAGAGAATATCGATATCACGCCTCCGAAACGAGGGCGCGGGTACCTGCTTCACACAATCGATAGGCTGAACCGGACTCCGCTATCCGGAGAGACGAAATTCGATCACTGCACTCAGCAGTACGGGAAGATGATACGGTCAAAATCGCTTGTCATAGTCATATCAGACTTCTTAACCGATCTAGACTCAATACGTGCCGGATTATATCGGCTTTCACCGAATGATCTAATTGTGATCTCGATCTTCGATCCTACCGAACACGACCTCACCATCGAAGGAGATGTGAAATTACACGATATGGAGACGAATACAGTCAGAAAGACCTATATCAGTCCGAAGATGAAAGAAGATTACAGGAAGCTGCTTGACGATCATTTCGAAAGCGTGAGATCGACCTGTATGCACATCGGTGCAGATTATTTATCATTTGGTACGAACGTTCCGATATTCGATGCGTTCTTCGAGGCAGTGAGGGCGAGATAGGATAAATAAGGGATATGGGGGGATTGGGACGGCATTTGCAAATCCACTGGCACTTTTTAGCTTTTTGAGTCTTATTCCGATTGTGATCCTGTATCTGATCAAACCAAAGCCCCGTGATATAAAGATCCCGTCGTTGATGTTCATCCTGGATGCGGAGCGAAAAGAGCATCGATACGAGACGATGCTCAGGAAGATCATTAGAGATCCACTGATGCTCATGCAACTGCTCTTCCTGATTCTGCTGACACTTGCGATGGCGGCTCCGTTTTACACTGCAAATGAGACTGTGCGCGCTGACCACACCGTAATCGTCATCGACGCATCCGCATCGATGCAGGCTGAGAACCCGAGCAGGTTCGATCGTGCAAAGGACGCGGCAGAGAAGTTCGTCAGTGGAAGGACGAGCATCATCATGGCAAAGAATATCCCGGTCGTTGTGCTCCAACGCGGGGGCCGGTCGGGCGCGAAGGATACGCTGAGCCGTCTTGCACCGGGCGCGACCACTGCGAGCATAGGGGATGCAATCCTCCTTGCGACTAACATGATCGAAGACGAGAAGGGCGCAATCGTTGTGATCTCTGACTTCTCGAATATCGATAGCGACTCGATAGCCTCCTCAAAGATGCTTGCCAATGCGGATGGCATCGATGTGACCTACAAGCAGGTTGGAACCGATGCCGAAAACATCGGGATCACGTATGGCAAACTGGAACGGACGGGGGATTCGTATGAATATATTTGTAATATCAAAAGTTACATGGGTGATAAAAGAACGGTGCCGATTGAGATATTCCGAAATGGCAAAAAAACTCTTACAGATAGCGTAACCGTACCCGCTTACTCAAGCGAACTCTTCGCGCTCACCGATGTTGCGCCGGGCGCCACGATCATCTCCTTAAAGGAGAAAGACTCGCTGGAGGTTGATAACCGCGCCTACCTCGCGATTCCCGCGGTAGAGAAACGAAAAATTCTCGTTGTAAGCGAGACTAAAAATCCTCCTGCGAAGATTGCGCTTAATTCACTTCCCGATACAAAATGTACAATCGCAAAACCACCGGTTCTCCCGTCTTTTGGTGATTATGATCTCGTCGTGATCGGAAACATCACGAAGACTTCGCTTCTTCCAGGGACATTTAATGATCTCGCGTCATTTGTGCAGTCAGGGGGAAGTCTCGTGATCCTTGCATCAAGCGACCTCGGCGATATCGAGACCGAAGGACTGCTGCCTGTGCAGATATCCGGAAAAGCAGGGGCTGCCGCGCTGGAGATAAGTATGCCCACCGAATTCACAAAGGATATCGCATTCGAGGATGTTTCAGCCATCACGCATCTCATATCCGAACCAGTCGATGGCGCGATCGTGACCGTGATCACAGACGACAACTCTCCAATGCTTGCATACCAGAAACACGGGTCTGGTACTATATTCTACTCGGGATTCGGCGAAGGCGACTCAACATGGAACGATTTTCATACGAGAGTCGATTATCCGATATTCTGGAGGCAGATCGTGGACTGGATGAGCGGAGTTCGTGGAATCGAGGAATACAATGTCAGAACAGGGAGGATGATGTCGCTTGGTGGGATACAGGAGGTAACCATTCCTTCCGGAACCGTGGAGACAGATAACTTGCTCTTTGACGAGGTTGGCAGGTACCGGGTCAGAGATGATGCCATCGCTGCGAATCTGTACGATCCTCTGGAGTCTGATCTCTCAATCCATCCAATGTCCGAGGAGGCGCGCACACTGACGCCGGATCTTGTCAAAGCAGAGGTCGAAAAGGAGTTGTGGACTTACCTAATTATTCTTGTGATGTTCGTTGCCGGCTTCGAGCTGTATTATCTTCGGGCGAGAGGCGAGTTGTGAGATTGCTGATGTGATCATGTCGAGCAATGGTGGCTCTCTCTGTAATTCGCGAGTACATGCACGTTTTCACGCTTCCGCGGGATCTGGTTATGATATGGAAGATTAAACCACAGAGGTCACAAAGGGGACAGAGAGTTGTTATTTTCGTCTTTCTCTTCCTCTGTGTCACTATGCACCCTCTGTGGTATTCCGAAACTTTATTTCGAAAATATCAAAAGTCTTCGGGGTTTTGGTCACTGCAACACGAGGTACCACAGACTCAAAGCGTTTGGTTCTCCGCTGTTGTGTGGGCAACGCAATATCAACAACATCTTCTGAAGTAGATCATAGTCTACCAATAGTTTGCGAACCTGAACCCCTCACCGGTCCAGCATGATCAGTGCCACATCCTGATCATCCTCGATGCATGTTCCGTGGATCTGATGATCGCCGCAGACGATCACGCACGTATTGCTATCGAGATGTCTGCAAATCTTGCTTATGTGGCCATCGATACATTCTGCGGCATAAGCAAGTTCATCGAAGCTCCGCGCTTCATGCGCATACCTGTCGATCGCCCTGAAGTGTACAACCATAAGAACCGGATTGTGTTTCAGGAGCTCGATTGTATGCTCCTTGATCTTTGCATCATAGTCGAGTATGTCACTGCTATCGTCCACGCCTGCGACGAGATCGATCTTCGTCTTCATCGCTTTCGCGCCTTCGCTTTCGATCACAACCGCTGACTTGATGCCACTCTCCTCTGCAAGTTCGAGTATCGATTTGATCGGTGAGGTGCAGACGTCGGCAGTGGTGAATGTGCGGTGTGTATCCGGACGACATCCTGTGAGGATCGATGCGATCGCGGGCGTCGTGTGGTCTGCCACAGCTCTGCACCTGATGACGGTTCCGCGTATATGGGGCATATAGGGTTGCAACCGCTGGTACGTGAAATAGCCGAGACTGTCAACGATTGTTAACACCATCCGATCGCATCGTTGCAGGTGATCGGTCAGTTCCGGTATCGCCACCCCATCCACACCAGGGAGCGGGATGCCTAACAATTCAGCGATCGTTGGTGCAATATCAACGAGGCTCCTGGTGGTCTTGGTGTGGGGTGTAGCCATCATTCGGCGCGGTTGCCCCCCGGGCCGGATATGAACAATTCGATCCATGATACATTGACCATGTCTCCCCGTTTCCCCTCCAGCTCTTCTGTTCCGATCTTGATCTCTGTCACTTCCATGTCTGGCAGGTACCGATTCCGGGTCGCCTCGACAGCGTCTACTGCACGCGAGATCGAATGCCCGCGTGCCTTTACCACCACGTCGCTTGTGCCTTTGCTGAACTGTGCCATGATCGCCATGACATAATCCATCACGCCTTTCTTGCCCACGAACACGACGTTATTATCTGGTCCGCTGACAGGGGGCGTTGTGCCTGCATCGCTTGTTTCTGGTGTCATCTGACCAACCTCTCCGATTACACTATATAACTTCCATTAGACAAGTTAGCATCGAGTGCATATAACGATGACGCTTGGGGGTTGGTCACAGCTTATGGCGTTCGGATCAGGAAACTGCCGCCATACCCGAAACCGGACCAACCCCTCACAGGCGATTCCGTCTGTAAACTCCTTCACTCCGAACAATCCGCAGCCGTGCGGTGGTGCTGATACTTGCCGCGGACAGCGCTGATCCCTGTGTGCGTGTGCTTGTGGATGTGCAGGTGTACGTGCCCGGACTCGTTCTCGATCGTCTGTGTCAGGTTCTTAACCGCGCCATCGATCGAGAGCGGGAGTACATCACACGGGTATCCAAACGCCTGTAAGACTTCGAAGAACTGCATGATCGTCGGGATATCAAGCCCTGCCGCAATAAGCATCCCTGAGTCTGCGAAGACCTCGCGGGTGGTTCCATCCGCAATAACGGTCTTCTTGAGGACGATGACCCTGTCTGCAAGTTCGGGAATTGCATTTACGTCGTGTGTGATTATAAGGAGGGTTTTTCCCTCGTCTTTCAGCGTCTTTAAGATCTCTATCAGTTCCGCCCTGCTCTTCGGGTCCAGGTTGGCTGTGGGTTCGTCCATCGCTATGATCTCCGGATCCATCGAAAGAACCGTTGCTATCGCGGCACGCTTCTTCTCGCCACCGCTTAAGTGGTGCGATACCCGCTCCTCATAGCCTGCAAGCCCGACCCGTAGAAGCGAGTCCTTGACCCGCCGCTTCACCTCATCTTTCTCGATGCCGAGGTTTATCGGACCGAATGCGACATCATCGAAGAGGAGTGGCATAAATAACATGTCATCAGGGTCCTGGAAGACAATCCCGATCTTCTTCGGCATCTTGTGCACTTTTTTAGGATCGATCGGTTCACCAAGGATCTCGACAGCCCCGTGTGATCTGGTGCTGTGCAGGATGCCGTTTAGGTGGAGGAGGAGCGTTGATTTGCCAGCGCCATTCGGTCCGACAAGTGCCACGGACTCCCCTCTCTCGATCTCGAATGAGACGTGCTCAAGCGCAGCCGTGCCATCAGGATATATGTAATTCAGGTCATGGACGCGTATCGCACACCTTGTCCCCTTTGCTGTCGCTTTCGTAGTCATAGGAACCCCTGAGTTGCGCTGAATGTGTCAGATGTTGCTGCTACCTGCAGGAGAACCGCGAACCCGGCGACGACTGCTGTGTTGACCCAGTCCTGACGTCGGGCATGGAACTCATGCAGCGTGGCAATCTTTCCTGAGTAGCCCTTAGACCTCATCGCATAGAAGACGCGGTCTGCCCGTTCGTAACTATTCACAAAGAGCATCGCAATAGCTTTGCTGATCGTTGTGAGCGTGTGCAGATTTCCCTGCCTCTTAAATCCACGGGATACAAGCGAGCGATCCATCCGCGTGAACTCATCGTCCAGCACAAAGATGTACCGGTACGTGAATGCGAACATCTGTACCAGTTTGTTTGGCATATGCAGACCCTCGAGTGCCTTTATTGTGATATCCATTCTGGATGTGCCGATCATCGGAAAGATCAGCATCACTGCGGTGAGTGCTTTTAGCACGATCATTGCAGCGAACTTGACGTATTCGATCCCTCTGTAACTCAATGTGATTCCGCCGAAGCTCACGATATCGACTCCATCACCTATAACCGTGAACGGGATGATGATGAAGAATGGTATCACAAAGATGAATACCAGTTTCATGCGAGAGAGGACGAAGGAAAGCGGAATTTTTGATATGCAGGTCAGAATAATTGCAAAGATCATGCCGATCATGACCAGTTGCAGGTTATAGAGAAGCATGACTGAGAATATCAACGCAAAGATGGATATGAGTCTGAAACGTGGGTCCCATCTGTGAATCGGTGACGGGATTCCCGCGTATCGGTCGATCTCTGAAATCATGCCGGATCACTTCTCCCCGAACATTTCGGGTTTGACTGTTGCAATAAACCCGGCGAGCACTCCGGTGAAGATCGCCTCGATTGCGATGATCGGGAGGTGTGCGGTCACGACAAGCACCGTCGTCTCATAAAACTCCTCACCAGTCGTGATCAGTTCTGCTGCAAGAAGCAGGAGTGCGAGCACCACACCAACACCTCCCGCGATCACGCCGAACAGCGTTACCTTACTCTTTGTCTCGGGTCTGATGTCAAGTTTGGTTCCGGTTTTGAATATCAGGTAGGTGATCAGCGCAGGTATGCCCATGTTGAATGTGTTAATCCCGATTGTTGTGACACCGCCGTGCTGAAAGAGGAAATACTGCATGACGAGCGCGACAAAGATGCATGGAAACGCAAGTATTCCAAGCATCACACCCGCAAATCCGTTTAATACGAAATGAACACTTGTGGGTCCCACCTGCATATGGATGAGTGACGCGACAAATACCGCGGCTGTGATGACAGATAGTTTCGGCACGTCGTCTGTCTTCATCTTTGAGAGCGCATAAGCAAGGATTATGACGGTGATCACCCATCCGCTTTCCCATAGCCATGGGTCAAGAACGCCATCTGAAATGTGTACCATTTATGTCATCCTCTACTTGATTTCATACTTTCTTCATCTTTCGGGCTGTAATGAGCATCGATATGCCCGCAAGTCCAACCAGGTATCCGAAGCCCGCAAGCACTCTCGCAAATAGTGGCAGCTTTGCTGTCTCCTGCCCGGATCCGCCCATCAGGTTAAACGTCTTTTCAGCTCTGTGCCCTGTTGCCTCCACTACCACCCGGTACCCGGACACGCCCAGCTTTGGTTCGAACCGGAAGATACCTTTCTCATCGGTCTTGTCTTTGAGATACAGTTCTTCGCCGTTTGTGGTGTTTGCGTATAGCTCCACATTCGCATCTGCCATGGGATCGCCTCCACCATACCATGCCTTTACCTGCACACCGGTTACCTGTTCCTCTACGTACACTCTGTGTGCGGATACTGGCGGCATCAGTGCCATGCACAGGATCAGTAGCAGTGCCAGAACGAGTAGGTTTCTGACTGTTTTCATTCGTTGATACCTTCTTTAGAAAGTTTATAATCATAAAGGATTAACAGAGCGGTAAGCCCTGTTAATCCGAACCTAACGATCTTACTTACGCCTCATTGCAAAGAAGAGCGCTCCAAGAATTCCGGCTGCGGCAAGGATAACTCCGAACCCTGGCGTGCTGGACGTCCCTGCTGCTGACTGTTTCGCCTCTTCTGCTGCCGCCTTTGCTTCATCTACTGCTTTCTGAAGTTCCGCAGACGATGCTGCAGACGAGACAGAGGATGCTTCCGCTGGCGGGAACTCCTCGATCACTGGAACGATGAAGACGCCCCTCACATTGCGTCCGGTCTCAGGTTCCATTGTGCCGCCAACGAACCATATTCCGGGTTCGTCGAGCGTGTACGCGAACTCTCCATTCTCATTGGACGTGGTGAGCCGCGTGAAGACCATCGGCGGGTCGTACGGGAACATCTTCTCTGCAAGTTCTACGATCTCCTTGCCAGCATCCAGTGTGTGATATATCTCAACCTCTACCGGTGCGCCTGCAAGCGCCTTGTTATCATACAGTGCCTTTCCAGCAAAGACAAAACCCTCCTCCATGCCATAAGGTCGCATGTACGGGATGATCTCGGTCTGCTGTCCGACAGTGGCATCCCAGCCCATCCACATCTCTTCGCCGCAGTGGATCACTGCTTTGGTGTAGTCGATCAGGTTCTCGTCCTCATCCTCATACTTCACGAAGACAACGGAATCACCAGACTGGTCGACCGTGAACGATGTTTTGTATGCCTTGAAGGTTCCAAGCTCTCCTTCTTCATTCATTCCGTCAACTGTAATCTCTGTGGCGTCGAGTTTCAGAACCGTGCCGTCCGGCTTCATGACAGAGACCTCGGGCACAGACGCCATGTTAAAGAGTATATGCTCATAGGGGTGCCCCCACATCACATATACGGTCTTTGTCTCGCCAAGTGTTGCGATATAGTCCTCAGGTGTCACATCCCATACGGTGGCTTCACTGTCACTCGGAAAGACCATCGTGAAATGCGCTCCTGCCATACTTGTACACGCAATCAGCAGCAACGTTGCAAATGCGATTGTTATTACGTTTTTATTCATGTTTGTTACCTCTTGTGTTATTCAGTGATGCGAGATGTGCGCCATATATAATCTCGCGTGGTACCCTGTTACAATCATCTATATATAGTTTGCGGACGTGTGACCCCGCGCTTTCCGAAACTCCCGCGACAGCGGCAGTGAAATATTATGAATCGAGATAACATATCACTTAATTCCACCTAATATGAAAATCGTCAGAAATTATTCATGTTTGTTACCTCGTAACTACTCAGGTACCTAAAACCACTATCAGAGGACTTCGCTATGCAAAAACTACCCGGGACGTAGGGGGTACTGTAACCAAACCGGGAATTTAACCGAAAAGTACGCAGAGGGACGCGGAGGAGGAATGAACGGTTAAATGCTTCTAGCGTTCCTCTGCGCCCCCGCGGTTATTTTTCTTGCCAGAAAGTACAGGATCGCAATAAAACGACCAATCAACATACCTGAGTAGTTACGTTACCTCTTGTGTTACTCAATAATTTCGCGATATGCGATAGATATCATCCTGCTCGATACTCTGTTATAATCATGTGCATACGTAGTTTGCGGGCGCGCAAACCCGCGCTTTCCGAAACTCCCGCGACAGCGGCAATGAAATATTACGAATATGTGGAACATATCACTTAATTCCACCTATATGTAAATTATCAGAAATTATACGTGGTGATTGAACTTGTTTCTTAAATTAACCCGTGTATAACAAAGGTTTTAAGTGTTAAGCCTACCGTAAGTCTATATCGTGATTGATATGACCTGCATGACCACAATATATAATAACAGAGAAACCGCTCACACCCACACCCACGACTCCGACATCTATGCGAAGGTCATACCCGGTCTTGACGACAGTACGGGACCTAGCACGGGCCACGTCGTAGAATTGATAACCAGAGAGATCGTGGAGATACACCACTCAATCAAGGATTTTGTAGACCAAAAGATATATCATGACCCTTCCGGTCATCTAAAAGCTGTTTTTCAGCGGCTTGACTATCTGATCGCACTTGACATAGACAATAAATCCACAGAAGACATCCTGTCCAACTCCGTATTTAACTCTGCATTCGATGCTATCAGCACGTTTCGAAGCCAGTACACGGCAGAACTTGAGATAGAACAGGCAAACTCCGTACTGAAGAGCGAGGATCCATGGAAGACGCTTACGGATTTTACGTACCTTCCAAATTACATCCAGCTGGCGCGAACCGAGTCTCGAGGGGCAGGGCTTAAACCGGGTGACACCGTTCTCTTTCTCGGAAGCGGTCCGCTGCCCCTGACGCTCATCGTACTCTGCCACCAGCACGGGCTCAATGGAATCGGGATCGAACAGAATCCGGAGAGGGTAGAACTCTCAAGACGGACGCTTGAGAAGCTCGGACTCTCCAGCCAGATCAGGATAATCCGTGGAAACCAGCAGACTCTGCCGCTTGCAGAGACGCCGGAACTGATCATGATAGCGGCTCAGGCGGAACCCAAGAAGGAGATATTCGATCATCTGGCAGGCGTGCTTCCGGCAGGGGCAAAGATATCGTACCGTATCTATGAAAAGGGACTAAGACGGATGCTGGACACGTTTTATCGCTATGAGCTGCCAGGACCGCTCAGGGAATACGTAAGGATCCCTCCGGAGCCGCCTGCCAACAACACCAGCGTCTTTCTGACTGTTGTCGATTGAACCATCAGGATTCGGGCGATAGAGTGTAAAGTGCCATATACTGGTAGATGCGAAAACCCCGGAAAAAGCGAGATGTTTATGCGCACGGATCGACTGTTGCTCATCCGGGGGATCAGCGATCCCTCTTGGTGAGGAATACAACGGTATTGTTGACCGGTGGTTTCGGCCGGATCCTTAGATATTCTTCAAACTGTTCAGGCAATTCCAGAAAAGAAGACGTCTCCAATAATCTTCTAAGCCCTTTCTCATAGATGCGGTAGGATATCTTTGTTCCTGCAGGAAGCACGCCTGCAAGATGATCGAATATCTCCTTCTTGGGTTCTGCTGCTGCAGCCACCATAACGAGTTTACACCCATTCAAATGAAATCCGAAGTGGTTTCCTTCTATTACCTCGATCTGATCAGAAAGCCCCAGTTGCATAAGAACTCTTCTTGAGAGTCTTGCTCTAGCAGGTTCCTGTTCAATCCCGATCCCTTTGAGACCATACTGGTGGCAGAGCATTATAAGACTCAAAGGCAGTGGGCCGCTTCCGATAAACACGACACTATCATCGGGTTCAAGCCCGGATCCCTGGTACTCGGTAAGAGCCAGTTGGAGATAATTTGAGAAATGGGCGAAACGTTTCAGCGCACCCCATGGATCTTCACTATCTAGTACGGAGTTTGCATTTTCGGTTTCGAGTCTCAAACTATACAGATTTCTGAATCGGACGATGGATTCAATCGCCGAATCAAATTCGGGAGCAGAGAGAATCCCTTCAGCAGACTTATCGTCCATATCCAACGCAGCCAGATGGTCCAACCTTCGGAAAAAGGTCTTAAGACGATTCGAAGGACTATGGAGGATTTCTTGATCCTGAATATCCTTGGTCACCGAATGCATTGTCGATAGTTCTCTGATTATCGATTCTGATGAAATATCCATAATGTTACTCACATCCATTATAATGCCCTTTTGGTTCTACCTTATTATAGTTATTTCTTACGACATCTCAAAGTCACCCATTGTTGGTCGGCTGGGGGTTCAGGTCAGGGTCTGACTCCGGTTCTATTTCTCTCCGAGTGCCATGAAGAGCGACGGGTTGTTCGCAATGTTATACGAGATCGATCTGTTTTTATTTTCGAATTCCCTGAGTCTTTCAAGGCGATTCACCGATACATTCGTTAGTCCGACTTTACTGAATAGATTGGCCACATCATCCGGATCGCTTCCACTGAAAAACGGCAATTGGTCCTTTATTTTGGAGTAATAACTCGTGAACGTCATCGGGTTCCGTCTTTCAGTAACAAGAGCAACCAATCTACCAAGAAGTCTCCTCAAGTGCATCTTCGTTGCAGAATCGTGCCACATCCCGTCGATCAGTACGAGCTTTCCGCCTGATTTCACAACGCGACTCCATTCGTCGACGGCAGCCACAGGATCTGGCAGTGTCCAGAGTAGATTCCTGTTTACCACGATATCGAACGTCTCGTCTTCGAAAGGCAACTTTTCCGCATCGCCATGCATAAAATCGACAGATAGGCGCATCGCATCGGCGTTCTGACGCGATTTTTTCAACATGCATTTGGATATGTCAATCCCGGTCACGTTGTGCCCCATCTTCGCAAGAAGCAGAGCCAGAAAGCCAGTACCCGTCCCGACATCCAGTATGCGGAGGTTTTTATTTGTTCTAATTGTACTTTTGAGCAAAGTATTCCAGATGTGCTCTGCCTCACTCTGTGACTTGTAGATATCGATGCTGTACGTCTGGCTCCGCCCATCCCAGTACGATCTGATAACACTTTTCGCATTCATTGATAAACTCCTCCCAGATTATGATATTATTTACATGTTTGTTGTGAGTTATTATGAATAACTATTACTAGGTACTTAAAACTTTTGATCAAGGGGATATCGCCGCAGATCGAATCCTTTTTACACTTTGTCAGCACAATCATCTCCACAATGTCTCGTGTGAACATGCTCCATAAGCCCGGATTGTCGATCGATTGTGATTATGACGAGGTGCTGAAACTATACGCCACAGGACCGCTTGCTCCTGTGTGCATGCCGTTTATCCGGAAGATAAACGATCGATTGGCGCGGGAGAAGCCGGCACGGGTCGACCGGGATCAGGTCATCGCATCCACATGGCTGCCGCCTATTCCGGGAGGCGCGTTCAAGCGACTGATCCGTGCCGAGGCAAGCATCGCTTTTGGAAAATATGTTCCTGAAACTGTTTCTTTCGAGATTACGCGCAAGTGTGGGTGCGACTGTGCACACTGCGCGATGAGTGACGGGGAATATGAACTAACCACCGATGAGATCAAGGATGTGATCGATCAGGCACTTGCGATGGGGACGTGCATCATCACGTTCACAGAGGGTGACCCGCTGCTCAGGAGCGATCTCTTTGAGTTGATCGAGTATATCGACCACGACCGTGCGATCGTGAACATATTCACGCCGGGTCTTGAGATGACGCCTAAAATCGCTTCCCGGCTTAAGGAAAGTGGCATCCACAACCTCCTGATCAGCATATATAACACTGACCCCGCAAAGCACGACGCTGTAAGGCGGGTCGATGGCGCGTTTCTCGCGGCGGTCGGTGCGATCAGATGCGGGCTTGATGCAGGACTGCTTGTCACGATGGCGACGCATATATCGCACGATAGGATGCCACAACTCCCGCGTCTCTATGAGTTTGCGTCCGATCTTGGCGTGCACGAGTTCTCGATCTGGGAGTCGATGAACGGCGGTCTCACAAAAAAGGATCGCAGTGATATACTTGAGATGTACCACAGCGTCAACATGCGCCCAGGCGGTCCGCGGATCTTTGCGAACACGTATTTCGAGGGCGAGATGCTTGGATGCCTTGCAGGGCAGCGGTGGGCGCATATCTGTGTGGACGGGGCGGTTAAGGCAAGTCCATACATGTCCCAATCCTTTGGAAACGTTCTTGATACTCCGCTTAAGGATATATGGGGGAAAATCAGAGCGGATAAGAGATTCTCCGGTAAGAAAGGTCTTTGTGAGGGGGACAACCCTATATGATCAAAACGCCTCGCAGCGTCCGAAAAGGTTATATAGGTGGGAAAATTAGTACTAACTGATCAATAGACTTATCGATGCGGCTTATGGGATTTGAATGTTCAGTTCTGTGTTCGCTTTTAAGTTGGTTGGTTTGAAATAAGAAGGAGAATCAAAGTTGTTTAAACAAGAAACATACGATGCGCCAGTTACCGAAGGCGAGTCCTACGATGTTACCATAGAGGATATTGCCAGAGAAGGAGACGGAGTGGCGCGTATTGATGGCTTTGTGATCTTTGTCCCTGACACAAAAGTCGGAGACAGCGTTAAGATCAAAGTCGAGAAGGTCCTGAGACGGTTTGCGATCGCAGCTGTAGAAGACTGATTTGAGACGTTTTGGCTCTGGGTACATATCTTGTGTCGCTGAACATTTCTGTTCAGTGATGCGACGACCGTACCCGGAACGCTTTTTTTGTGGTGCGTTTGCGCGTAACTCCGGTCACCGCTTCTATGGCTATAATAGCTTTCTTACACTCTGTCAGTCTTTGATGTGGTCGCTTCAATGCGTTTCATCCTTCGCCGATGTGGTGATGCTTAGTTGGTAAGGCTCAACACATCGTTTACAATTTTGGAGATTTGAGCGTCGAGAAGCCATGGTGCATCTGATGATATGCCATGGCGAAATCGAACGAACCATGCACGGAAGAGGAACAGAAACGCATCAATGTGGTCAATCGATATCAGATGGGTGAACACCCCTCCAAAATTTGTGAAAGCGTTGGCAGATCAAGGGTGTGGCTGCGAAAGTGGATAGGAAGATACGACAATTCCGATAAAAACAGTAAAAAAGGAGTGGTTTAGGGATAAATCCCGGGCACCGAAGAATGTTCACAAAAGACAGATCCGGAGATGGAACAACTTGTGGTGAACGCGCGAAAGTCGTTGATGAAGGGGGAAACAGAAGACACAAAGTATCGCTGTATCGGAGCCGTTGAGGTACAATTGCATATGCACGAGCTTGGCCACTCAGAAGATGAGCTGCCAAGCATGTCAACAATCAAACGCATCATTAAAAGGAACGGTCTGGCAGTCCGAAAGAAGAAACGGTACATCAGATGCAAATCCAAGAAGCGGTACACCCTGTTGATCCCTACTAAAGCTAATGAGGTCCATCAGATGGACTTTGTGGGGCCGCGACACATCAAGGGCTATGGGCAGATCTCGTCCCTGAATTTGATTGATGTTGTTAGCAGCAAGGCACACATCCAGCAGTATGCGGGGCAGACTATGGACAACGTGACCGAATTCTTGCTCGATTGCCGGACTAAAAAATGCGATTCCAAATTATCTTCAGATGGATAATGGCGCTTCT
>JAYELB010000117.1:0-3987 GCA_034717055.1 Methanobacteriota archaeon | reverse complement strand
TCGGCGGGCTTTTGTATTCTTTGCCCTGTTGTATTTCGCTCATCACGTCCTCCTTTTTGATGCTTATCGGTTTTTACCATCCACGTTGGTGGGATATATAATAAAACTTTACAAAGAGCAATTATTTTATCGAGAGCGTAAACACTTTTAAACGGGGGGGTGAAGGAGGAACAGAAATGATATGGTTTTATGGGGCAAAAATTACCCAAATATGGATGATTTTCATCACCCTAGGTTATATCTGGTCTATTGTATGGATCATTTAAGCCTATTTCAAAATCATCAGGCAAAAATGCCATCTGCACCATGTTTGGATGTTTCCAACTTATGTGCAATGGAACATGTGATACCTACCAAGGAGCACTTGACGCGAACAACAATGCTACAACAAATGCAATCAAAAATTCGCGCTTAATCCCTCTACATGCGTTGTAAATCTTCCTCAGCAAGTTCATCTTACTGACAACTCCTTGGCAAGCATTTCACCTGACTTTTTCGTATCCGAAGAACTCTTTCATAAATCGGCTATTTTACATCCGTACGCGTGATGCGATTAATCAAGTATCTCTGCACATCCATAGTAAATATGTTCCAATCTCATTTGCTCAGCCGTTTCACCACATCATCGATGTGCGCCATGTAATCCCTCAAGTTCTGCTCGATGCGGTTTAATTCATCGGTCGAGAGGGTCACGTCGTCGCCAAACTGCGCAAGCGATATCTCGCCGTTCTTTGCGTTTAATTCCAGTAATTCCTTGAACATCAGGTATTTTTCGAAAGATTCAGGAACTAATTTTTCGAGTTTGAATCCGCCGAGCAATAAAAGCACATCAAATGTATCTATATCCTCTTCGACAAACGTTACAGTCGAATAGCGCAATTTTCCGATGATATTCTCTTCCACCCATCCCTTGAACTTGTGGTCAAGCGTCCGCTGCTCAAACTGTCCGACATTGAAGTAGCGCTTCGGCACGCGCACGATCAACCAGACCACGGTTGCGGTTGAGGGGTCCATCGGGAAGAACGCATTCTCGATCGCATCATCGAGCGCGGATTCGATGCTGATCAGGTCCACATCGTTGCCAAGCGACATACACGGCGTGGTGTGGTAGACGCCGATGTGCGACGGGAAGACGATATAGTCATTTACATCGATCACCCGGTTCGTATTCTTCCTACCCGGAGCCATCATCATGTCGATCGCCTGCGCAATCATCCTGTTGATCTCGTAGTAGTAATCGGATTCGCCGCCATCCAGTTCGATCTTTCTTCCGAGGGTCGTGTTATCGACAATCATCACCATGTCAGCATTCTGGTGACTATCCTCGCCATACTTGAGCAATCGGGACAGTCCACAGATCGCATTGAAGTGCCTGTGATCAGCCTCGATCTGATCGGGCCACACGCAGAGCGCGAAGTGCTTGTGTCCGGAAGCAGTTCTCCCGGATCCATGTTTCATCTGGTCGATGATGTAGGGGATGCTGCCGTTGCCGGTACCCCCACCAAGCGTCATGATGTCGAACATTGCATCGCCGCTCGTAAGCCCGAGACTCTCGATTCGCCTTCTTATAATCTCATCGAAATCGATCCTCGCCTCATTCTCTCCGACCTTCCAGAAATTGCCTGTTCCAGTGCTCTGTCTGCCAAAAAGCTGTACACGCTCTCGCCGGATTGTTTCAAGCACCTTCGCCTCTTTCCCCTCGAGATGCTCTGCAATCTCGTCGAGTACCTTCTTTAAATCCGCTCTTGCGCTGTTGAGGAGTAATATTCTGTCTGATATCGCCTCGTTTCGCATACTTGCAAAGTAGAGGGCTGCAATCCTGCCCGCACCCTCTCCGGATGCGATCAAACTCCATTTCGTGTAATCGTCTGAACTCGCTGATGCTGACATCATTCAATCCTTTTACCGGAGGGTACTTGAATATATGGAATGAATGCGATAAGGTTTAAGTAGATTGTCACGGTTTATCATCTAATTCAGGAGGCACCCTAATGGCAGACGAATTTCCATTTGAGTTATCCCCCATGTTTGAAGGGGAACGGATCAGAAAGGACGGCATGTATATCGAACTCGCAGGACCGAAGAGCAAAGGCTTTGAACTGGTGCGTGCCGAAGGCATGGACGAGGTCGAGGACGGAAAGTTCACTCTGATTGGCCCGGATCTCTCTGATATGAACGAGGGCGAGAGACATCCTTTTGCAATGATCTACCGTATCGCGGGTGAGGCAGTCGAACCCGACCTTGAGGCGATCGTTGAACGCCGAAATCACGATTTTCAAAACTACATAAACGGTCTCATGCATCTGAATCAGCGGTACGACATCTGGCTTCGTATCAGCAAGGATGCGGTCGAGAAGGGGCTTAATTCATTCGAACCCCTCGCAAAAGCGACCATGATGCTCTTTAAAAACGAGATGACCTTTATCGAGAAGATGGAAACCCTTTACATCACAGACGCTGACGAGATCGAGAAGAGACTTCCGGAGATCCGTGCGATATATGAGGCACGGGACGCGCGAACGCGCGATCTGCATGATGAGGATGTGGACACGTTCTACGGGTGTACGCTCTGCCAGTCGTTTGCCCCGACCAATGTCTGTGTGGTGACGCCTGACCGGGTATCGCTCTGCGGCGCGATCAACTGGTTCGATGGCAGGGCCGCCGCAAAGGTCGATCCCGAGGGTCCGCAGTTCGCAATCGAGAAAGGAGAGTGCATCGATCCGGTAGGTGGCGAATACGCGGGTGTCAACGAGGTTGCGGTATCGTCGTCACAGGGCGAGTACTCCCATATCAAACTGCACTCGTTCTTTGAGTACCCTCACACATCGTGCGGCTGCTTCGAGGTTGTCGGCTTTTACATTCCTGAACTCGATATTATCGCATGGGTGGATCGAGATTACGCAGATCCTGCGCCAAATGGTCTTACGTTCGCAAACATGGCCGGGCAGACCGGCGGCGGCAAGCAGGTCGTTGGTTTTCTCGGAATCGGGATCAACTACTTCAGGTCGCCCAAGTTCATCGCTGCCGATGGCGGCTGGAACCGGGTCGGATGGATGCCAAAGCACCTCAAGGACCGTGTGCTTGACGATATTCCGGGAGATATCGTGGATGCGATCGCAACTGAGGTGGATGCAACCGATCTCGACTCATTAAAGGAGTTTTTGGTCGAGAAGAAGCATCCAATCGTCGCGGAGTGGAAGACGAAGGAGGAAGCGAAAGCGAAAGAAGCGGATGCAAAGAAACCTGCTACCCCTGCCGCGCCAGTGCCGACTGCAGTAGCGGGATCGGTGCAGGGGTTGCCTACCGCGGGCATGGCAGCTGGCATTCCGATGCCGATTGCTGGAATGTCGCCTGGATCTGGTGGCGGGATCAAGATCATCCTGAAGAATGCAAAGATCAACATCGAGCAGGTAATCGTGGAGCAGGTTGAGGAGTGATTCGAAGCGCAAAGTAGAATCAACGGTCGGATCCCCGGAACCAGTCCACAAAGGAGCATCGGGCCACGACAACAGGATCGTTTCGCGGGCATCCTCCGCTACGGTCTGGTCACACCGCCCGGGCGCTCTCATAATCCTGCAGGCGGTGGCTGGCGCGATAGAATTGTGACTATGCGGACGCGGAGATACAAGCATGAAAAGAATCGAATTTCACGACCGGGAACAGGAGACAAAAGAGATCATGGATGTTCTGGACGCAGAACCATCCCTGCTCACTTTCATATACACCGATAAACTCCGGAAAAACTGCGCTTGTTACACACCTGATAGACCAGCTTCCAGAAGGGCATGTTGTATTCTATATAAACCTCAGGACTAAGTTTTTAGCGAGCTATGACGATTTCATCGAATCGTTGTTTGAGGGTAACTACTCAGGTACCTAAAACCACTATCAAAGGACTTCACTGTGCAGGAACTACCCTGAATGAGGGGAGTACTGTAACCAAACCGGGAATTTAACCGCAAAGTACGCAGAGTGACGCAGAGGGGA
>JAYELB010000116.1:0-3999 GCA_034717055.1 Methanobacteriota archaeon | reverse complement strand
GTCTGCAGAGTATTATCAGACACACTGTGTTATAATAAGCCAGATGGATATATCTTTCGAGGGGTCTGTCAAATTACGTCTGTTCGGGTCATGGTGGTAGGATCGAATGCGCCAGAATTATGGGGTCATCTGAATATCAAACGGAAGCGGTTGAGGGATGTGAATTGCTTAACTGAACACACACATCATCCACCCATATACAATGACCACCTGAATCATAAATACCATACAGCACCCCCTTATGGTCACGGTAGACTGATCAAACTCCGTCATTTATCGATTCTTGGCATGAACACGTATATTTATATTCGTCCTGCGAGATACCAATGTACCCATTGTAATGGCAATCCTGTTACAACACAGACATTAAACTGGTATGATCCGAGAAGCCCGCACACAAAAACGTATGAAGGGCATGTACTGCTTGAAATGGTGAATAGTACGGTAGAAGACGTAAGTATTAAGGAAGGTTTGGGTTATGAGGCTGTAATGGGGATTCTCTATCGATACATAGACACGGAAGTGAATTGGGATCGGATTGATCGATTAGATACTATAGGATTAGATGAAATTTCACTTAAAAAAGGGCGTAAGGACTTTGTAACAATTGTAACGTCGCGTGTGGATGGAAAGACAACGATACTGGCGGTACTGAAAGGACGTAAGAAGAAGACTGTAAAGGAGTTCTTGTCTAGCATCCCAAAGCGGCTAAAGAAGACGGTTAAGGGGGTGTGCTCGGATATGTACGAGGGTTATATCAATGCGGCAGCAGAAGTCTTTGAAAAAGACGTTATAATAATAGTTGACCGTTTCCACGTAGCTAAATTGTATCGGAATGATTTGGATGGTCTTCGGAAAAAAGAAATGAAGCGTTTGAAGAAAGAATTGTCAGAAGAAGAATATAAAAAGCTGGAAGGTGTAATGTGGATGTTACGTAAGGATGCGAAGGAATTAACGGATGAAAAACTGGAGGTTTTGAAATGTTTATTCCAACATTCTCCAATATTAGAATTAGCATATAAACTTTGCAATGATCTGACTGATATATTCAAAGAGGATATCCCTAAGAGCGCTGCAACTCGGAAGATCAATGATTGGATGAAGAAAGTTGAAGAGAGTAGTTTGAAGTGCTTTAATAAATTTTTATCAACATTGGATAAATATATGGATAAGATCACAAACTACTTTACCAACAGGCAAACAAGTGGATTCGTGGAAGGATTGAATAATAAGATAAAAGTGATTAAACGGAGGTGTTACGGTATCCTAAACGTCAAAAATCTGTTCCAGCGCATATATCTTGACCTTGAGGGGTACTCGTTGTATGCATGATTCATCAGATTGTTCAACGCGAATTACCAGAGAGCCAATATCTTCCACCCATGTCCGCGCAATAGGCACCGTTTCAAGTTCTATCTTGCTTATATCGAGTTCTCCTGTTACACGGACGTTCATATAACTCACATCTTCCCCTGCCTGAATCTTCTCCAAAATCTCGCTTGCTGGAACTTCCCTGAGCTCCTGTGCCTGAACACCAGCCGCCATCGCCAGAACTACTAAAACAGGCAGGAGTATCCATAAGATCACGTTTCTTGGCTCCATTCGTCTCACCCATGCAGCTTTACGGATTTGACATTGAAGTTCACCATTTATAATATCTCACTTGCCCAAGAAGTCACATCAACCCGGATGTACCGACAATGACACACAACTTAAGTAGAGTCTACACCATAACAAAACGTAAACCATGATGAGTATCACTGATGTACTGCGACGTGTCGAGGAGGCATCTGCCGAGGATGTCGCCTTCGAACATCTCGAGCAGATCCGCAAGAGCAAGTTGAACACATTCATAACAGTAGCGGAAGATCAATCACTCAGGCGTGCCCGATCGCTCGATTCAGGAGAATTAAAATCAGGCGGCAGACTCGCAGGCGTCCCGATAGCAATCAAGGACAACATGTCGACGACGGGCATCCGGACTACCTGCGCATCGCATATTCTCGATGGCTACATCCCCCCGTACGACGCAACCGTCGTTGAACGTCTGTACGCCGAAGGCGCAATCGTAATCGGGAAAGCGAATATGGATGAGTTTGCGATGGGCACATCCACAGAGTCCAGTTACTACGGGCCGACCAAAAATCCGCACAATCCTGACTGTGTTCCGGGTGGCTCATCAGGCGGAAGTGCTGCCACTGTTGCAGCAGGAGAGGTGGCGATCTCGCTTGGCTCTGACACAGGCGGCTCTGTCAGGTGTCCTGCATCATTCTGCGGCGTTGTCGGGTTAAAGCCGACGTATGGCGCGGTATCCAGATACGGGCTTGTCTCGTATGCGAACTCTCTCGAACAGATCGGACCGATCGCATCGAACGTGGGGGACGTCGCGCTCCTCTACTCGATCATCGCTGGCTACGATCCAAAGGATTCGACGTCGGTGGAGGTCGATACCGAGATCAGCATCGATCGCGATGTTCGGGGGCTTACAATCGGCGTTCCCTCGCAGTACTTTGGCGAGGGGATCGATCCAGCGGTCAAAAGCGCAGTCTGGGACGGGATACACCATCTTGAGGACGAAGGCGCAACATACAGCGAGGTCGATATGCCGCATACTGATTATGCGCTTGCCGCCTACTACATCATCGCAATGAGCGAAGCATCCTCGAATCTGGCGAGGTTCGACGGCATGAGATACGGTCTGCGCACTGAGGATAAGAACTGGAGCACCACATTCTCAGAGGTTCGTGCGCTCGGGTTCGGAGAGGAGGTCAAGCGGAGGATCATTCTCGGCACGTTCTCGCTGTCGACTGGATATCACGATAAATACTACTTAAAAGCACTTCAGGTGCGGACACTCGTCAAACAGGACTTCGATCTGGCGTTTGCGGACGTTGATGTCCTGATTGCGCCGACGATGCCGATGCCTGCGTTTCGGATTGGGGAACTCGTGGACCCCCTCTCGCAGTATCTTGCCGATGTGAACACCGTTCCGATCAACCTCGCAGGCGTACCATCGATATCGGTGCCGTGCGGGAGCACACAGGGACTGCCGATCGGGATGCAGATCATTGGGCGGTACTTCGACGAGCCGAGGATTCTTGGAGTGGCGGCGGCTGTGGAGCGGTCATCGTAGTATTCATAACGTAGCTGTTCCGCGTAATTGAGCACTTTTAGGGCGATCAGAAAGTCTCTCGCACAACAAACCCTCCCTCACTCACATTTGTGATGATCGCACGCCCCCCGGCATCGTTGAATCGCGGAAGCAACCGCGTCAGCACCACCGACGCCACCAACATCACCCAAACCGCTGACGAGTGCAACGATGCACCCGCCGCCGCCAGCGCCTGTGCTCTTTCGTCCATGCTCCTGCATCTCTGGCGGTATGTATCAGCGTGCTGATCTCGCTGGAAAAAGCTATTCGACTAAAACATGGCCTGCTTAAATGGCACACCCATCTCCAAAATATGATCGAGGTGGTATGCCCTGATCCCCAATTTTCGCGGAGGGCGAGGTGCTTGACGTGACCGCGGAGGTGGGTGAAGAGACATGGAAGACGAGTCTTGATCTTGTGAAGGATTATCCGGGTCACCTGATGCGGTGTTTTAGGTCGGACGCAAGCCAAAGACGTTATTTGATTTTGATGCGCTGTCGCCCAGCCCACCACTTGCCACGCCACCCCCCGTTGCTCACGATGTCGGCACATCATCCGGTTCTTGGCTGCGATCTCGGAAAAGGTGGGTGGACGGGTTCTTGCGGACACGCGTATGAACTCCAAACCTGTGAGCTACGAGAAACTCCTCTCGCTTGCGGGGATGGGGCATGCGAAGATCCGGGCACTTGCGCTTGTTTCGTACCTTGTCTTCGGAGCAGAACCGAGCTGGCAGGATCCCGCCACCCACTCGTTTGCGCACGGTGGGAAGGACGGGTGTCCGTATCCTGTGGACCGGGGCACGTATGATCAGACGATAGATCTGCTGCGGGATGCGATTGAGGGTGCGG
>JAYELB010000115.1:0-4004 GCA_034717055.1 Methanobacteriota archaeon | reverse complement strand
CAGGGAAGACGACACTCGTCGCATCGTTTGCATCCCTAGCAAGGAATCTGGTTATCGCTGACTGCGATGTAGACGCACCCGATCTTCATCTGCTGCTGCATCCTGAGATCGTTACAAGAGAGGAGTTTAAAGGATTAAACGTTGCAGCAATTGATAAATCGAAATGTACAGAATGCGGAACATGCAAAGAAGCGTGCAGGTTCAAGGCAATATCCGATAACACCTCCGGCGTCGACGCCCGGGACGGAGATTTTTTCACAGGCGTTACCGGGACCGGTTATACCGTTGATCCGACACGCTGCGAGGGCTGTGGCGTATGTGTCTTTGTGTGTGATCAGGGTGCGGCCACCCTTTCAGAGCGCGTCTCAGGGTACGCATTCATCTCAAAGACGAAGTACGGGACGATGGCTCATGCACAGCTAAACATCGCAGAAGAAGCGTCTGGAAAACTGGTCACGGTTGTCAGGAACAACGCACAGCGAGTCGCAGAAGAGGAAGGTTCGGAGCTCATCCTGATCGATGGGTCGCCCGGCATCGGCTGCCCAGTGATTGCGTCCTTAACCGGCGTGGACCTTGCGCTTGTCATCACAGAACCCACGATGTCAGGACTGCACGATCTCGAGCGAATCCTCGATGTGACCCGACATTTCGGGATTGCATCAGTGGTCTGCATCAACAAGTACGACATCAATGAGGTGAACAGCAGGAGGATTGCTGAGTTTTGTCAGGAGCGCAGTGTTTCGATTGTCCGAAATATTCCATATGATCCCGTAGTCACTGAGGCGATGGTTGCAGCCGTGCCAGTGGTTGAATTCTCAGATGGGGCAGTATCGGACGCGATAAGGGAGATCTGGGCTAGTATAAGATAAAGTGTATTCTGATTAAACATCCACTTGTACACACATCACCACAAAATAGTTGACTACATTTAACAACTACTCAGGTATGTTGATTGGTTACGACAATTTCAATACCGGTGAATATGTTTGGATGAAGGGGGCTTTCTGCACGGATTGTGTCTATGCACAGATATGTTCTGTTAAGCAACCCAAAGCCCACGCACCAACCGGTTTCCAATGCGCCCGTGGAATGTGGCAACTGAAGAAAAAATACCTCGTCGATGATCCCAATGGCAATGCCAAAACCAATCCCGCGTACGTCCGCGCTTCAGATCATCGTGCCAACGGCTTTGCCGCGCGGAGTGGCAGCCCGCTTGACCCGCGGCTGGGACACCAGCGGCAATGGTAGCATCACATCGCTCGATGTGCTCATGATCTTGCGGGCGGCGGGCGAGGGCATGAAGATTGGTTAAATTCAAGTATCGTGGTGATCCAACAATGCATGTGACGACGCGATCACCGTGCCGATGTGAAAGTGAGTTGGTCTGCGAAATCGCTAGCGCAGGTCGTGAGATTATGATTATTCTGGGATGGGTTTTCGTATCATCAATATATAATTAGCAGTATTCAGACCAAATAAATGGATGTTTATTAGATGACAACAGAATCAGAAGGAATGATGCCGAGTAAACTGAAATTGTATGCCATACCCGCACTTGCACTGTGGCTCGCGTTCTCTGGTGTGGCGACTGCTGAGCAACTCTACGTCAACGAAAGCGGCTGGTGGTGCGATGGAGGTGCGTTTAATGCGGGCACCGCGCCGATATATGCGGCGGTGGGTGCTGCGGGTGAAGAGGACGTAGTTTTTGTACATGGTGGGAATTACTACGAGAATGAGGACGTGGACAAGGAGACGCACACACTGGTGGGTACGGGCACGGATGAAGCGGATGGTGTTTTGGATGAATAAGATTTGGACAGCTCTTTGGTTGGTTGTTGTTTTGGCGAGTATCAGTGGTATTTTTGGTTACTCTGCATCGGCATCAGATAGTTCTGTTTATGAAAAAGAAAATATATCAATAGATATGAAAAGCACTGATGAGCTTTTTTCCAGAAATGTTCACAGAGTAACACTAATAACTGGTGATGTAATTCTTGCCAGATTGGGTGAGAATGGAAAAACTGAAATAAACATTCTACCAACAGATCATGGGAGCAGCGGAAGCTTTAGAATGATCAAATCACCGAAAGGAACATATATTTTCCCAGAAGGGATCAATTTAAGAAAATTGGATAGAGAACTTTTCAACATTGATTATTTGATAGAAGAAAGTTACTACAATCAAACGGATTTGCCAGTGCTTATTGATTATATGGAAACTAAAATGGAAAGAAGGGGAGATATCTTGGAATTAAGAGAACGTTTTGGGAATGAAGCAAACATGACCGTTCTGAAGAGTTGTCGTTCAACCCCTACTTTTTCTGCAAAGATTTCATATGAAGGAATCGATAAAACATTCAAAGTATTAACAGAGAGACCCGATGTAAAAAAGATATGGCTTGACAAAAAGGTAAAAATAACCTTGTATGAAAGCGTACCGCTTACCGGTGCTACTGAATTATGGAAAAGTGGATACAATGGGTCTGGAATTGAGATAGCAATTCTCGACACCGGGATTGATGATACTCATCCGGATTTAGACGATTTGGATAATAATCCATCCACAAACGATCCAAAAGTTATCAGAAAGGAAGATTTTACTGATGATAACACAACGGTAGATTTATATGGGCATGGGACCCACTGCGCGGGCATCGCTGCTGGAACTGGAAATGCGTCCACTCTTGTTTCAATGTGCATGCCAACATCGGTGAGTGTGTCAACTCTTGCACTGCCACCATTCGTGCATGAAGATTATTTTGAACATTTACGAGATCGTATTGCATACCCCGTTGCTGGAACCGATGATGAACCGGCGCATATGCCCTACAAATCATTGCTACAGGAGTGTGCAAAACACGAACACCTACACTTTGAGCAAGATGTAAAAAATATGGATTACGGCATCAAGGAGACTCAACCCGACCTATACGAACCAGACAATGATCATACACAAGCGAACTGGGTTCCGACGAACGGATCAAAACAGATACACGACTTCCATGTATCCGAAGATTGGGATTATGTAAAGTTTAATGCCACCGAGGGTATAAACTATCTGATCAAAACATCGGATCTTGGAAGCGAATCCGATACCTACATGTATATTTATGATACGGACGGCCTTACAGAGATAGCCCAAGATGATGACTGCGGAGAAGGATTTGCTTCCCGAATCGTCTGGCGATGTGGTGCTTCTGGCATATATTATATCATGATTCGGCATTACAGTTCTTCGGCATGTGGTCTGGATACTTACTACAGTATTTCAGTGTTGGAAGGATATATCACACCAGCAGAATTCAATGATGTTTACTCGGATTATGGCGAAGATACCGATGATGATGGATTATATAATTATTTAACGATTGATGTTGGCGTGAATGTGACAACTGCTGGGAACTATTATGTAAGCGGAGAATTGTATGAAAACGGAACATGTAATTCAATAGATCGCGTTTACAACACAGCACACCTCGACCAGGGAAGTCAAACCGTCCAATTGAGATTTGAAGGGATGAAGATCGGGCAGAATGAACACAATGGATCGTATGATTTGAAATACCTGCATCTGTACAATTCCTTGACCAGTGATCAACTCGATTACATACATGATGCCTACACTACTTCGCACTATAACTACACCGATTTCCAGGTTCCACCAGCAGAATTCAATGATGTTTACTCGGATTATGGCGAAGATACCGATGATGATGGATTATATAATTATTTAACGATTGATGTTGGCGTGAATGTGACAACTGCTGGGAGCTATCGGGTAAGAGGATACTTATATGTCAATAGAGGTTATTCGATTGATTATGAGTTGAATACTACGTATTTAAGTGCTGGCAGTCAAATCGTACAACTCAACTTCGAAGGCATGAAAATTCGACAGAATGAGGTCAACGGACCATACGATCTGAAGTCGCTGTATATATACGATTCTTCAACCGGTGATCAACTCGATTATATATATGATGCCTACACTACTTCGCACTATA
>JAYELB010000114.1:0-4029 GCA_034717055.1 Methanobacteriota archaeon | reverse complement strand
AGACGTATTTACCGTAATCCTTGAAGATCAGGTTTCCTTTGCCAAACGTACAGCCCGTCAGCACCTGGATGGCATCCACGCCGCATGAGCTGTTCTCGACAATTGCAACCAATTCCTCGTCCTTAGCCGGCTTTCCCAGTTCTCTCAACGCAACCAGAGAGACTCGTAGTCCCATCGCAAGTCCTGGACACTGGTGTCCGTGGAACCGGATAGCAGTCTTGAGTATGGATTTAGTATCCGTAGAGTCCATGCCCTACGCTACTTATTGATACTACTAAAAGTTTTTGTTGAGTTATTTATCATGAGTTGTGGGACGTTTTATATGGCACGAAATTGTTGTGTTTTGGGTGCAGTAATAGATACTATACACATAGTAGAAGCGTAGGAGATATAACTCGATTTTCGGCGAAACGTAAATCACATCCCAAAAGATGTCACGCGGGTACGATACGTTCTACCATTTTCTTCACGGGTCTCTTTTACCTTTATATAGGCAGAGGGGGTGGATGTGTCAGATGCATCCCAAGCAGAAGCATCTGGCTGGATGGGGACTGTGATCTGTTAGGGGCGGCGGCATCAGCTCTGCAAACCAAATAAGTTAATATAGAAGAGTGTTGTAGATCAACATAATTACACAGGTGATTTCATGGCCACTAGAAATCTTATAGAAAGGATACTCGGTCCGCCGATGCAGAAGAAATCTGCAGATCCTGATAAGTACCACAACATCAGTCTTGAGGACTATGAGGAAGTCATAGAAGATGCGCCGGCAGAGACCTATATACGTGTTGCGGAGCTGAGCAATCTCGACGGAATTCCCGATCTGAGAAAGGAAATCTACGACGGAAATATCGTGATCGTCGATATCTCGCTGATAAAGCGGGATAAGATAATACTCGAACGCGCGCTTCGTGACCTGCGGGATGTGGTAGGTGATGTGCACGGGGATATTGCAGGACTCGGCGAGGATATGGTGATTACGACTCCAACCGGTATCATGATCGATCGTACACGGCTTGGTGGACAGGCGACGGCATATTAATATGAAGATTAACAGCCCTCTGCAGGCTTACGAATACCTGCCGAAGACCAACTGCGGGGACTGTGGGGAACCGACATGCATGGCGTTTGCCTCGCATCTGATCGATCGATCGGTGAAGATCGAGGAGTGTCCGCTCCTGCTCGAGGAAGAATATAATGATAATTATAACACGCTTTCCGATCTGCTTGCGCCTGAGATACGCGAGGTCGTAATCGGAACAGGCGACCATGCGATTACCATCGGCGGGGATGATGTGCTGTACCGGCACAAGCTGACATTCTTTAATAAAACCGCTTTCGCTTATGACGTTTGGGACACGATGAGCGAGGAAGAACTGGTAGAGCGTGTCAACGAGATCCAGGACTTCAAAAAATTCTACATCGGCGAGTTCCTGACGCTTGACGCTGTTGCGATCAGGTGCACGTCCGGTGATGCGGATCAGTTCGCGCAAACGACCGCGAAGGTGATGGAAACGACTGAACTTCCACTTCTGCTATGTTCGCTCGATCCGGAGGTTCTTGGCGCAGGACTTGTCGTTGCTGCCGATAAAAAGCCACTGATCTATGCCGCAACTACTGAAAACTGGCGCGATGTCGCAGAGCTTGCACTCACGCATAATGTCCCTGTAGTGCTCTCTGCGCCAAACGATCCGGACGCCTTAAAATCGCTTGCGCTGACGTTTGCGTCGGCAGGCATCACCGATCTAGTGCTCGATCCAGGGATGTTTCCGACAGACGGGCTGCGGGACTCCTTTGAGAACTTCCTGAGACTCAGGCGTGCAGGAATCGACGGGCAGACCGATATCGCGTATCCGCTGATGGCGGTTCCCATGACCGTCTGGGAACATTTCGATGGCGTGAGTGCTGCATACTGGGAGAGCGTGCTTGCATCGATCTTCACGGTCAGGTATGGGGATATCATGGTCATGCACAGCATCGAGCCGTACTCGCTTCTTCCGGAACTGCATATTAGGGACACGGTCTACACCGACCCGAGAAAGCCGGTGATGGTAGATGCAGGCGTATTTGAGGTCGGCTCGCCTAACCGGACGTCGCCCGTCTTCGTAACAGCGAACTTTGCGCTGACATACTATACGGTGGAGAGCGATCTTGCGTCCAATGACATCGACTGCTACCTCTGCGTGGTGGATACCGACGGAATCGGTGTCGAAGCGGCGGTAGCAGGCGGGCAGCTCACCGCGGCAAAGATAAAAGGTATGTTCGATTCAGCCGGGTTTGATGTGAAGGAGAAGACTGATCACGGCTCAATGATTCTTCCGGGGCTCGCTGCACGGCTGCAAGGGGATGTCGAGGATGAAACCGGGCTTACTGTGATGATCGGACCTCCTGATTCAGGGCAGATCCCGCGGTGGATGGAATCGAAGTGGGGGTCGTAAAGGCTTTCACTTTCACTCCGCTCTTGGATCACTGATTTATATGTACGGGGTAATGTGTATATCAAGGACTTGCACAACCCTACACGATTCTGGGCAGATCTGCAGATTCGTGCCCCTCTTTTTATTTTTTTGGATTGGGTTGGATTAAGATTTTGATATTTTATGGCGTATGAAGATAGTTATTGATAGCAGTATTATTAGAATCAGGAGGGACTCTGTTGCAAATCTTTCTATCGATTCTTCAAAAAGGAAATGTATTAATATTATTGCGATGGCTTCAGATGTGATGCCACCGATAGAACCAAAGACACGAGCCCACAGTGGGGTAGATTTCTGCTTTTCTGCTGGCGGTTCTTTGTCTGTCTCAACAGTATGTCCTGTGTGGTGGATATCGACATCGCCTCTTGTGTTGTCAATTGATATGTTAATTCCGCCATCCGTCGCGATCTGCCCTGCTTTTGGTGTTTTTTTCTCAGTCACGTTTCCAGCCTCATCGAAGACCAATATCTTGATCATGTTCCTGAGTCCGACCCCTGCAATCTCGTCGAGGGCATCGAAAACATTGTTTGCCGCATCAATCACCCCTCCGGGATCAAAATCCTCAACATTCTTTAGATTGTCTGCGACACGCCTCAAGATTTCGTTTACCCGACCAATCACATCCACCCCAAGTTCATTCGATATGCTCTGGTAGCATTCATCCGCTAATCTTATCTCAGAAACCGCATCCATGATTTTTTGATTACTCTCTTCCCTGTAGCCGTCACGAATCAGTCCAAGCGCAGTATAGAGATGTTTGCATCCATCGCAAGTCTTGCTGCTGCAAACACCAGTTTCACCCAGACTCTCAAAGCTCCCGGACGCATTGCCAAGATAGAAAATCGCCCGATCGAGCAGTTCATCTTGCTTTTTCGCGCCATCTCTGTGCAGATCGATCTCCCGCACACACCGCTTCGCCTCATGGCTTGCGATTGTGCCCTCGAGTCTAATCGTATCAGCGCCGTCTGAATACTTAATCGCTGCTTTCATCTCTGCAATTGCGCTATCGAGCAATTCTATAGCCTTGACCGCATCCCCCTCTGTGATGTTCTGCGCTGAATATGAGAGTCCCCGCGTGAGATGCACATCCATCATAAGTGAGCGCGGCATCCTGGCAAGTGACAGTCCATGCGTCTCTTCGTATCGCGCTCCCGCTTCGCGATATAATTCCGCCGCATCGAAGACGAGTTTCTTACGATCCGCTCTGGATGCTGCCAGTTTCGCCTCATGTTTCTTCTGATCTGCGATCATGCGCAGAGAGACTGCAAGCCAGTTGAGCGCGTTTGGGTACTCCGGGCGGGCGTCCGGGTGGATCTTCTGGATAGCTTCTTCGAGGTTTCTTTTCGCGCTTGTGGGGTCGGATCGATCGAGGTATCCTTTTCCGATATTCGAAAGCGTTATTCCCACGCCGTGCCGATCCCCGAGAGCCTCAAAAATATCCATGTCTTTCTCGTAGTACTCGATAGCAAGGTCCCACTCGCCTTTGCGAGCGTACACGCTTCCGAGATTGTTGTAGGTCTGGGCAAGCCCGTGCCGATCCCCGAGAGCCTCA